>JBLHJZ010000052.1:0-13152 GCA_047619515.1 Saprospiraceae bacterium
AAATATGCGATAAATATACAACTTATTACCACATTCTGCCACATTCTCCCACCGGCAAGGCAAAAAAAGTTTTCCACATAGTTGCCGATAAAAATCAGCACAGCATTTTTGTAATCAAATAATGAATAAAATGGTTCATAACTGTAATTAAATTGTTTAAAAAGAGCAAGTCAAAGCTCAAATAAGTATTTTTTGGTATCTGTTTTTTGTAAAAAAAAACGCCACTTTTCCCCACCTATATACTCGTTTGGTAAATTTGTTAATAAATAAGAGATAAAAGTGCTTGATTTTGCCAGTAGATTATTTAGAAACTGTTCAATAACCTGTGCCATTCTCCTACTCGCACCCTAGCCCTAAAAGGGAAAGCCCAATCGCTGACACACTTTATTGAACACCCTCATTCTCATTATTTAGAAATATCACTTTTAAAAGCATAGGAATTAGAATAACTCTGCCACTTCATTTGCAAGACTCCTATGATTGCTTCGTTGACAATACTGGTATTCATCTTGGATACTCCTTCCACCCTATCTGTAAATGTAATCGGAACTTCTTTTATTTTGAATCCAAGCTTAAATGCTGCAAACTTCATTTCAATTTGAAAAGCATATCCAACAAATCGTATTTTATCGAGATCGATAGTTTCTAAAACCTTTCTTGAATAGCAAATAAATCCTGCTGTTGGATCTTTGACAGGCATCCAGGTGACTATTCTGACATATAAAGAAGCGCCATAAGATAAAGCGATTCGGTCAAAGGGCCAGTTTTCCAGTTTTCCTCCTTTCACATAACGAGACCCTACTGCAAGGTCGCCGCCTCCTTTTGTACAAGCTGCTTTCAGCCGCACTAAATCTTTTGGATTATGAGAAAAGTCGGCATCCATTTCAAAAAGATATTCATACCCTTTTTCTAATCCCCATTTAAACCCGGCAATATAAGCCGTTCCCAATCCCAGTTTCCCTGATCTTTCTAAAATAAACAACTGATTTATATGCTGTTTCATCAGTGTCTTTACGATAGCTGCAGTTCCATCGGGAGAACCATCGTCGACAATAAGGATGTCGAAAGACTCTTCTAAGGAAAAAACCGCCTGAATAATCTTAGCGATGTTTTCTTTTTCATTATAGGTTGGAATAATAACTAAGCTTTCTGCCAAATCAATTTTATTGTATACAGCGAAAACCGCAAATATATAGATAAAAAATTTTAAATGTATAGAAAATATGACTCGCTTAATTGGTTTGTATAAAATACTTTCAATAATTGAGTTTTTAGCGGTTGATAAAATTCAAAGCTTACCACGGAGGGCAATTTAAAAAAGCGCAACAATATACAGAAGTAGTACTTAATCTGATTCTAGTCAAACTTACCTAAATCCTATTTGATCTCTCTATGAATTAAATACTCCTGGTAATATTAGAGCATATTAGCTTATTTTTAAGCGTAAGATAGAAGGCTAATTTCATTAAAATAAAAGACGAAAAATGCAAAAAATTCCCTGTTACCTTATGCTGTTCTTTCTTACCATAGCAAGCCCAGCTTTTATCTTCGCTCAAAAAACAAATGAATTCTGGAGAACAATAGAGAATCACAGGTTGCAATCCAAGCAGGTCAATACCAATCGTTTATTACCCGTTCGTTTCAAGTCCTTCCAATTAACGGATCCGATGGCTTCAAATTAGTACTTTCTAAAGTTCCCTTAAGATTTAGTGCCCTGGCCAACACAGAAACTGTAATTATTTCTATCCCAATGCCAAATGGCCGATATGAAGATTTCAAAATTTTTGAGTCCCCTGTAATGACTCCCCTACTCGCGAATAAATTCCCGACCATCAAAACGTATTCAGCAGCAGGCATAACCAATCCCAACTCAGTCGCAAAAATAGATTTTGACGAGTGGTTTTCTTTTTCCAGCATAGTAGAAGCCAAACTTGCAGCTGAAGCATTCCAAGTTGAAATTATTCTAAATCCGGCAAGCAATAATCTAAGGGTAACTTAATTCAAAGAAGACTATCATACAGGAGAACTCCGGATCGTTGATATTTTTGGAAGAGCAACCAGGTCACTTTCATTTGAAATGCATGACACGGAAGAGGTCGAGCTTAAAATTGTAGATCTATCCGCTGGTGTTTACTTTTTAAGTATAAGCCTTGATAACCAGGATAGTAGTATTCAAAAATTTATAAAAAAGTGATAATATTTTAGAAAAGTGATCCGATCGTTTATGAAAATCGGATCACTTTTCCAAAACTCAAATCTCCGGATACTTTAGCGGATCTAATTCATTCATCACATTATAAATCACATTGAAGACATCCTCTGCATTAGGCTTGGAGAAATAATCACCGTCAGAACCAAAAGGCGTACGATGCGCTGTAGCAGTAAGGGTCTTCGGTGTAGAGTCTAAATATTGATATCCATCCTGTATTTCCAATACTTCCTGCATCATATAGGAGGTGGCTCCGCCAGGAACGTCTTCATCCATAAATACAATCCGGCTAGTCTTTTTTAAGGATTCAACAATCCGATGTTCCAGATCAAAAGGCAATAATGTTTGTATATCAATTAGCTCTACAGAAACACCTTTTCTTTCTAATAAACCAATACCTTCCTGAGCAACCCGGACACAACTGCCATAAGTAACCAAGGTTATATCTTCCCCTTCTTTAAGCACTTCCGGTACCCCAAGTGGCACCGTAAAAGTATTAATATTATCAGGTAAGCGTTCCTTTAAACGGTAGGCGTTGAGGCACTCGATGACTAAGCCCGGATCATCAGATTGGACGAGGGTATTATAAAAACCTGCTGCCTGAGTCATATTCCTGGGTACACATATGTATATACCTCTAAGCGAATGGATTAACATACCCATCGGAGAGCCCGAATGCCATATTCCTTCCAACCTGTGTCCCCTGGTTCTGATAATTGCAGGAGCCTGTTGAAGCCCGTTGCTCCGGTACCTCAAAGTGGCAAGGTCATCCGTAAGTGGTTGTAATCCATAAATCAAATAATCCAGGTATTGAATTTCTGCAATTGGACGTAAGCCTCTCATCGCCATTCCAATGGCTTGCCCCATGATCGAATTTTCCCTAATCCCTGTGTCAAAGACACGCTCCTTTCCGTACTTATCCTGCATTCCGGCAAATCCTTGATTCACATCGCCGATATATCCTACATCCTCTCCGAAAGCAAAAAGGTTGGGTGTACGCTCAAGGAGTTGATCAAAAAAGTTGTTTAGTATCTGATACCCGTTTATTGCTTTTGACGTTGGTGAATATTCTGCCGGAATCACCGGTACTTTGAGCGCAGCATATTTCGAATTACTATAAAGATGAGTATGGTAACGATTGTGCCCTTTGGTCTTAGCTTTAGATATCCATGCTTTGAGTTCTTTAACAGCATCAACATGTTCATGTGCTGCAAAAAACAACATCCGCCTTGCGTTTTGCAAAATCTCAGCAAAAAGTGGATTAACAGCTTTATTCAGTTCGTTATAAACCCGGTCTACTTCCGAATCCTGAGCAATTTGTTCTAAAATCCGGGTATAGATTGATTTCAAACTATCCAGCATCTTCCTGATAGGATCTATATAGTTATTCCAAGCCCTGTTTTTTGCATTTTTTACAAATTCCCTGGCCTCTATTGCAATTTCATCTACTACCTTTTCACTTGCAATCCCCGTATCTATGATCCATTTTCGCATGACTTTGAGGCAATCCATTTCTTTTTCCCATTCCAGTCGCTCTTTACCTTTATAACGTTCATGGGATCCGGAGGTAGAATGACCTTGGGGCTGGGTTAATTCGTCCACATGAAAAACAGCAGGGATATGTGTTTTTCGCATTTTTTCAATTCCCTTTTCGTAAGCTTCACAAAGCGTAGGATAATCCCAGCCTTTCAAACGATAAAGGTCTATACCCTGCCCTTCATCGTCCAACCTGAATCCTTCCAATACTTCAGAAATATCACCTTTGGTAGTTTGATATTTTTTCGGTACGGATATACCATAACCATCATCCCAAATGGAAATAGCTAAAGGTACTCTCAAGACACCGGCAGCATTAACCGTTTCCCAAAAAACACCTTCAGAGGTACTGGCATCGCCAATTGTACAAAAACAAACCTCATTGCCATTTTCTGAAAATTGGGTAGAATTTCTAAGCAATTCGCTTTCGCGGTATTTTTTTGAAGCTAAGGCAAGACCAAGCGCACGTGCCATTTGTCCACCAGTGGAAGAAATATCAGAAGATATATTATATAAAGATTTATGCTCCGCCCAGGCACCGTCTTTGTTGACATTCTCTGTTGCAAAGTGGCTATTCATTTGGCGACCACCGGAGAAAGGATCATTGGTACAATCGGCATAAAGCTGTGCAAAGAAATCTTCCACACTAGCTAATCCAAGCGCAAACATTAAAGTCTGATCCCTATAATAACCAGATCGCCAATCCCCTTTTTTAAAAGCCCTTGCCATTGCTACCTGCGGCACCTCTTTTCCATCTCCCAGAATTCCAAATTTTGCTTTCCCTGTCAAAACCTCTTTCCTCCCCAGTAAACTGGCTTCCCTACTAACACAACAAGTCCAAAAGTCCTTGAGCACTTCTCTGATGTATTCATTATCTTCCCCTCCTGATTGCTCAATACTTCTTGTAAAAACAGGATTATCAATCATATTTTATATGGTAGTTAATTTTTAAAAGTGATTAAAGTAATCAAAACAACCAAAGGAAAAAACAAGAATTTAAGAAGAAAATCAGCTTTTATGTTTAGTCAGATTCAATAACCTTAAGCAACTTAACGGTTTTAATCAGGCGGTAAAAAACAATATCTGTTATTCCCGGTGTGCTAAAATATCAAACAAAAGTAGGAAAATTATCCCAAAAAAAGGCTTAAAATCCTTAGAATTTATATCTCCCCTACCTGCAAATAAGAAGTTGAGCCAGTTCTTCAAAGACTGATTACCATTTATTCTGCTTCAGACAACCGGTACTTCGACTCCTCTCTCTAATATTCGAAACTTGACTCATCAAACGTTTTCGCAAAACTATTATATAAGATAAATAGTAATCTTGTATTGAACCTTCAAGGGTGATAAGATGGTGCATTATTTGATGACTTAATACACGAAGGCGGAATGCTGCCAGTAAACAGGAATGAAACATTTGGGAACGAAAATCGCTACTTATCTACTTATGATCAGTATAATAACTAAGCCTTGTACAAAAAATTGCATTGTTTTTTAAAAATCATTTGAGTGCTTGGCATATTGCCTGAGACTTGATTCAAGCTATTTGCTATTGGCTTTTAGCCGCAAATATCTCACGCACTCAAATCAACTTAATTGGACACAATCTTGGCAATAAATTGTTTTAACTTTAATTTAACGCGTAATAGGCCTGTCAAAATTTTTATATTGGGTTTTAATATTTATCTTTGTCTACATTCTTTCATGAACAAAATTATAAATTAATATGAAAAAAATATTCTCTCTAGTTATCTTTTTCGCAATGGTTTTCAGCATTTCTTATGCTCAGACTGATGCTTCTGCTCCAACATCTGATGAAAATGGAGCAATGTTAAAATTTGAAACTGTAGTGATTGACTATGGCGAAATCGAGCAGGGTTCTGACCCGCTTAGAGTTTTTAATTTTGAAAATGTTGGGGAAGCTCCAGCTATCATTAAAAATGCAAAAGGCAGTTGTGGATGTACTGTACCTCTATGGCCTAAAGAACCTATAATGATGGGTGAGAAAAACAAGATAGAAGTACGATATGACACTAAGCGTATTGGTAAATTTACTAAAACAGTAAAATTAACCACGAACTATAGTGATTCCCCTATTGTACTTACTATAAAAGGTACCGTTAATAAAAAAGAAGCTGAACCAGAAGGTATTCCTGAAAATACTCCTTCTATTTTGAATGGAGGAAAATAAGCTTCCGCAGCCTACAAAAAAAGCCCTGACTCAATTATGAGTCAGGGCTTTTTTTGTAGGCATAAGCTATATATAAATCAGATTTGTCAAAAAGAAAACCCTTGCTGTATAAGCAAGGGTCTCTAACCCAAACAAATAAACACAAAAACTACTTTTAAAAAAAGTATAGTCTGCAATAATACTCTCTTTCTTCTTTTTTAACAATAGCTATACCTATTTTTTGTGACATTAATAATTTTACATTATCTGTAAATATCCTTTAAAATAAAAGGTTTCAACGAATTTTCTGCTATAACGTTTTCGAGGTATTATCTCTCCTTTTGATATCTTACGGGCAATCTAAAAACATCCTGTTACAAAAAAAACAATTAATTCTATTTTGGGTATATAGCTAACTATCGTTTCAATTTTTATAATTTTAAGAAATTAAGGAATGAAGGAATGAATTAAAAATAACTTTACATTCTTGGCTTGTCATCTCGACAAGCTCGGTACAAGTTTTTTTACGTCTAATTTCCTAATCCAAAACCTCTAATTATACCTTATGCGGATCCTGAAATTTTTTATTGCCTTGCTCCTTACCGTTTGTTTTACTTATTCCCTGAATAAGCCTATCGAAAAAAAGCCCAAAGCAATACCTGCGATCGGAAAACTTTTGAATCCTTTTACCGGATTTTGGGCTAATGGAGAAGCAATTAACCGCTTTAAGAATGAGTCTTTTACATTCAAACAATTGACGGCAAAAGCGGAAGTGGTCTATGATGAACAGCTGGTTCCTCACATATTTGCAGAAAATCTAAAAGATGCTTTTTTTATTCAGGGCTTTATAACTGCCAAACACCGACTTTGGCAAATGGATATCTCTACTAGGGCTACGAGCGGTCGATTATCTGAAATAATGGGTGAACGCACTTTGAAAAATGATCAATTGCAGAGAAGAAAAGGCCTCGTATTCGCCGCAGAAAACACGCTACAATCCTGGGAAAAACATCCGGATGATATTCAAAATCTTGATAGTTATACCGCTGGCATCAATGCTTATATCCATTCTTTAAAACCGGGTGACTATCCCTTAGAGTTTAAACTTTTAGATTATGAGCCGGAGGAATGGACTAACTTAAAATCAGCAATTTTTATTAAATCAATGTCGCAAAGCTTGTGTATGCGAGAGAATGATCTTGAAAGTACTAATGCTTTGACGGTTTTTGGCCAAGAGACTTTTGATTTTTTATACCCTGAACAGAATCCAAAGCAATCACCGATTATTCCGGCTGGTACCCCGTGGGAATTTGCACCTATTGAGATTCCTGAAAAAAAGCCCATTCTAATGGGACTTTATGAGCATAAACCGCATCCGAAGCCTTCTCCTTTTTCAGGGAGCAATAACTGGGCAGTCTCAGGAAAAAAAACAAAATCAGGTAATACTATATTATGCAATGACCCTCATCTGAATATGACGCTTCCCTCCGTCTGGTTTGAATTACAAATTACCACCCCTCAATTCAGTTCTTATGGGGTATCTCTTCCCGGCTTTCCGGGTATTACCATTGGGTTTAATGAACATATTAGCTGGGGAATGACTAATGTCGGGCACGATTTAGTTGATTTTTATAAAATTCTCTGGTCTGATACAAGCCGTGAAAACTATATCCTGGACGATGAGATAAAACCAGTAAGAATGAAGTATGAGACCTATCATCTCAAAGGGGGTGAAACGGTAATTGACACCGTAAGATATACCGAATGGGGGCCAATCGTATATGAAGCTAAAGAACACCCAATGAAAGATTTAGCCATGCGATGGATTGCTCATGATGGTGGCCCAAACGAATTAAGTGTATTTCGAAAGCTATCCACCTCTCAAAATTTTGATGATTATTATGATGCCGTACAAGATTTTGTGGTGCCTCCACAGAATATTGTTTTCGCAAGTGATGAAGGTGATATTGCTATAAAAGTACAAGGTCATTTTCCTTTAAAAAGAAAATCACAGGGACGCTTTATCCAGGATGGCTCCAACTCTGATAATGGCTGGCATGGCTTTATTCCCAAAGCACATAATCCGCAAATAAAAAATCCGGAACGAGGATTTGTTGCTTCCGCCAACCAACATTCCACTGATACTACTTATCCTTACTATTATAATGGGGGATTTGAAGATTACAGGGGCCGGGCTTTAAATATGTTCCTGGATTCCATGTCGAATATTGATGTTGAGGACATGATGAATCTTCAAAACAATACCTTTAGTTATAGAGCTGCAGATGCACTTCCTTCAATGCTTAGCTATCTGGAATGGCAACCAAAGGATGAAATCGAAATTAGCATTTATAATGGCCTGAAAAATTGGAATTATTATTACGAAAAAGAATTGCTTGCTCCGGTTGTTTTTGAATATTGGTTTAATGAATTCCATGAACTTACCTGGGATGAAATCGCCAAAAAGGAAGCATCTCTAGGCATAGATATTTTACAACCCGAGACCTGGCGAACCATTGCACTATTAGCAGACACCCCGGAAAATTCCTTTTTTGATATTATAGGAACTCCAAAAATAGAAACCGCCAAAGATGTTGTAAATCAGTCCTTTGAAGTAGCCCTGGCTAAAATAAAAGAAAAATTGACAAAGAATAGTGCTTATAATTTAGACATTCACAAAAACACAAAAGTAGCTCATTTAGGCAGAATCGATGCTTTCGGAAGTAAAGTCTTATCCGTTGGTGGTGATGCGACTGTACTCAATGCCATCCGGGGTAGCCATGGTCCATCCTGGAGAATGATTGTAGAGATGAGTACTCCTGTCAAAGCTTATGGTATTTATCCAGGTGGACAATCCGGAAATCCGGGTAGTCCATATTACGACAACATGCTGGATTATTGGGCAAAAGGAAAGTATTACGAAAAGCTTTTCCTAAAAACGCCGGAAGAAGGAGGAGGTAAAATACTGTTTAAAGAATCGTATGGTAATCATTAACTTAAGTTGCGAACTATTATAGTTCGCAGCCTTTCAGTTGACAGTGGACTTTTTAAAGTCAAAAATATCCGCAACTTGAATTAATTAATCGGTATTCTGCGTTCGTTCTTGGGTATTCGGTGCACAATATTTCTGTTCAGTTTTAAAAATAAAATTCAATAAAAAATCAATAATGAAATTTATCCTTTATATCATCGCAATTATTCTCTTAGGTTATATCTGCCACATTTTTCTGCCCTGGTGGAGTATCGTAGTGGTCGCTTTTATCGTCGGAATATTTACAAAAGATAGTGGCATCAAGGCATTTGCCATTGGATTCCTGGGGGTAGCTTTGCTTTGGGGTATTTACGCGGCTTTTATTAATAGCCAGAATGATAGTATTTTGGCCAACAGAATGGGAGAATTACTGGGCGGAATGGGTGCTGGCAGTTTGGTTTTGGTTACTGCACTAATAGGAGGATTAGTGGGGGGCTTAGGTGCCCTGACAGGGAATCTTGGGCGAAAAATATTTTCTTAGTATTGTTCAAAAAATAAAACCCTCATTGAGATTCCTCAATCTAAACGATTCTTCAACCGCTATTGCTATTTCAGCATCATTTAGATTTTCGGAATGTCGGATTTATTTTTTAAACGGGACTTAATCAATTTTTATACTAAGGCTAAAGTGGTACCGACGAAGCGGTATGCATCATTTAGGAATTTTGATTAACTTTGAGCCTGTATATACCGATACGAAAAATGATTTCCAAGCCTAAATGGTACCTGACGAACTATTGGTAAAGTTCGTAGTCTTTTTAGTTAATTTTAAGAAAAGACTGGAAACATCATGCCCTATTTTTTATTAATTTTACAAAAAACAAAATGAGTGAAGATCACCTTTTAATAGAAGCTAAAAAACGAGTCACCCGAAAAAAAAGATTTTATCGGCACCTGGCCTCTTACTGTGTGATCAATACCGTAATGTTCTTTGTCGTATTCATTGATGAGCAATCTTTCGAATGGCTTTTTCCCATGTCCTTTTGGGGCATAGGCCTGGCGATACATTATTTCAGCGTTTTCGGACTTCCCGGCAGTGGTTTAGGGGGATCGGACTGGGAAGCCAGAGAACTCAATAAAGAAATTAAAAAATTGAGCGGTACGTATGATGATTTACCCCGGCAAGAATTGAAACTGCGGGAAATTGAAAAACAAAAAAGAGGTTGGGATGATTCCGACCTTGTGTAAAATATTTAATAAATGTCCACTCCACTCTATTCTGATGGCGAATATGAAAAAGCAAGAAAGCGGGTAAGAGCTAAAAAAGGTTTTTATTGGCATCTTGCTTCGTATGTTATCACGATCACCTTCCTTTTTTGTATCAATATCCTAACCGACCCGAATGAGTTTTGGTTTCTTTTTCCAGCCTTAGGCTGGGGAGTATCCATCCTTTTTCACTATATCGGCGTCTTCGGAATACCGGGTTTAAATTTTAATGACAAAAACTGGGAAGAAAAAGAAATCGAGAAAGAACTAAGAAAAAGTGCCCCGTCTCAAAACGTTCCGACCCTGCCTGATGAGGAGTTAGAGCTTAAGGAATTTAAAAAACTCCGGGAAGATTGGAATGACTCTGATTTTGTATAGCGGCTCTTTATTATTTTTATACCTACCACCTGATTCTTCTCCTAAATTTGTGTTTAAAATCTTACCTTTGCCGGTCATAATATAAACATACTTACCAAGCAAAAGTAATGATAGAAAAACACCTTCAACTGATTTCTCAAAAGTTATCTCTGCCTGAACGAAAAGTTCAAAGCACCATTGCGCTGCTTCTGGAAGGCGCCACCATTCCATTTATTTCCCGGTATCGAAAAGAGGTAACAGGCTCTCTTGATGAGGTACAAATCGGAGCAATAAAAACGGAACAAAAAAAATTGGAAGAACTGGAAAAGCGACGCGAAACCGTTCTGGCCAGTATCGAAGAACAAGGCAAACTTACCCCAGATCTAAAGGCCAGAATTGAAGCCACTTACGATCCCGTTGAATTAGAAGACATCTATCTGCCCTATAAAAAGAAACGCAAAACCAAAGCGACTGTTGCCAAAGAAAAAGGCCTGGAACCACTGGCAAATGTTATTTTCCAACAAAACGATCAGGACATTGAAACGATGGCCCTGAAATTCATCACTGATGAAGTTCCAGATATTGAAGAAGCGCTACAAGGCGCCCGCGACATCATCGCAGAATGGATCAATGAAGATGAAAATGCGCGAAATAAAATAAGAGCTGCCTTCAAAAAGGGCGCAACCATCCGCTCAAAGATTGCCAGAGGAAAAGAGGAAGAAGCTGCTAAATATCGGGACTATTTTGACTTTGAAGAAAAACTGCAAAAATGCCCTTCCCACCGCTTACTGGCGATCAGGAGAGGCGAAGAAGAAGGGCTGCTCCGGGTCCAGATCGGCCCGGACGAAGAAGAAGCGATTTACCAATTGGAAAGAATATTTGTTCAATCTAATGGCGCTGCGGCTCAGCAAATCAAAGAAACGATCAAGGATGCCTACAAACGGCTCCTCTCTCCTGCCATCGAAACGGAATTCCGAAATATGGCCAAAGATATTGCAGACGAGGAAGCCATCAATGTCTTTACTGAAAACCTTAGACAGCTTTTGCTCGCACCTCCATTGGGTCAAAAAAGTATCCTGGCACTAGATCCGGGATTTAGGTCAGGCTGTAAATTAGTCTGTATCGACCAGAACGGAGATCTTGTCTATAACACGACTATTTATCCCCACCCCCCTCAAAATCAATCCTTTGAAGCGATGGATACCGTAAAATCTTTAGTGGATAAATACAAAGTTTCTACCATCGCAGTAGGCAACGGAACCGCAGGCCGGGAGACGATGGCACTTGCCCAAAAAATCCGTTTTGATCATCCGGTGGAGGTTTATCTGGTCAGTGAAAATGGCGCTTCTATATATTCCGCCTCTGCGATTGCCCGCGAAGAATTTCCGGACAAAGATGTAACCGTCAGAGGAGCAGTATCTATCGGCCGTCGCCTGATGGATCCGCTGGCGGAGCTGGTCAAGATCGATCCAAAATCTATCGGTGTCGGGCAATACCAACACGACGTCAACCAAACCAAACTCAAAGAAAGCCTGGATGTGACCGTGGAAAGTTGTGTGAACTCCGTCGGTATCAACCTCAATACGGCAAGCAAGCACCTGCTTACTTATGTCTCCGGTCTTGGCCCGACGCTTGCCAAAAATATCATTGCTTATCGTTCAGAGAATGGCTCCTTTCAAAAAAGATCGGCGCTCAAAAAAGTGCCCCGAATGGGCGACAAAGCTTTTGAACAGTGCGCAGGATTTTTGAGAGTCAAAAACAGCAAAAACCCTTTGGATAATACCGCTGTCCATCCGGAAACTTATCCTATCGTTGAAAAAATGGCTAAAGATCTCAATGCCAGTATTAAGGAGTTGATAGAAAATGCAGATCTCCGAAAGCAAATCAATCTTAAAAATTACGTCACCGAAACAACAGGTCTCCCTACTCTAAATGATATCTTAAAAGAATTGGCTAAACCAGGGCTTGATCCCCGTGGCGAAGCGAAGACTTTTAGTTTCGCAGAAGGTATCAATAGCATCAAGGATATCGAACCGGGAATGGTGCTTCCTGGCATCGTCACCAATGTGACCAAGTTCGGTGCCTTTGTCGATATCGGAATCAAGGAAGGTGGGCTGGTTCATATTTCTCAGTTATCGGACACTTTTGTCAAAGATCCTGCGGATGTAGTGAAATTGCAACAGGAGGTTCGGGTAAAAGTGATGGAGGTGGATGCGCAGCGGGGAAGAGTAAGTTTATCTATGAAGGGGATGGGGTAATTTGGAATTAGGGGTGTTCAGAAAAATATTTAGTTTTAATATTCTGCTAAAAGTCTGGCTCACCGATCCCAAAGTTATGATTTGCTCTCGCAAATCCTTCACTTTGTGCTCAATGATCCAGTCTCCTTTCATTGTTCAATGAGGTGCAGTAGGATCATTGAGCATGAAATTCAAATTTTCGCAAGAAAAATAGAATTCCAGGATCGGAGAGCCGTATTTTTTATTCGCCAATAATTTTTCTTAACACCCCTAATTAGGAATGAAAAATTAATACTGGTGAATTTTGGGCTTTTGAGTGCTAAGGATTCCGTAAATAATAAGATACGGAGTCCTTATTATAAAACGGCTTGTGTTTGACCAGGTTGTTTATCGAGCGACAGAAGGG
>JBLHJZ010000053.1:0-13151 GCA_047619515.1 Saprospiraceae bacterium
CTTTTAATATCTATCTGAGCCTGATATCTCTAATAATGGATGGGCATCAACACAAGGTATTTGAGCAGCTTAAAAATTCTTTTAGCCAAAACCTAACCTTGTACAGCAAAACAGAGCAGGCTATCATTTTGCAATTTTTACTCAATTATACCAACCGGCTCTTTAATAATGGCCAAGCCAAATACCTGGTTCCCCAGTTTGAACTCTACCAGTTGGCAGTTCAGAAAAAACTCCTTATTGAAAACAATAACCAAATGACGGATGTCTCTTTTATCAATATCATTATTACGGCCTGTCTTTCCAAGGATTTTAATTATGCTCAATATTTCCTGCAAGCCCAAAAGAAATACCTGAATCCGGTAACCGGTCAAAATGCTCTTAACCTGAGCTGGGCTTATATTTATTTTCACAGTGGCCAATTTGAAAAGGCCTGGATACAATTGCTCAAAACAAATTTTATTACTACAGACTATAAATTGCGGGCCAGGTCATTGCTCTTGCGTTGTTATTACGAACAATTAACTTATGATGATGAACTCAAAGACACACTAAAGCATAGCCTGCAAAGTTTTAAAAAATTTATCTACCGGTTGTCAACCTTTTCAGAGCGGGTAAAAACGCTTTATTATAATCAGATTCTGGTAATTCGTGCATTGTTCCATTTCGATCCGGAAGTTGATCAAAAAAAAGATTTCAAAAATAAGTGGACTGCTTTTTTAGATACTCATCCCGCTATTTCAAAAAAGTGGCTCCTGCAAAAGATTAACATGCTGTAAATCAGAGGTGAGAAGTGAGGGATGAGAGGTGAGGGCTCAGCTGCCCCTCTCTTCTCACCTATCATCCCTCACCTCTGTTCTTGCCTCTGCTCTAGCCATCCACAATATCCTGAATACCTATCGTATCCTCACCACCTTTTACTTGGCTGGTTTGTTTTTTATCTAGGGTCTGTACTTTTCCAAACTGGATTTGTGTGATCGATTTTTTAGTTGTCTTTTGCATAAGAATGGATTTTAATAATGATAAAATAATATTCCTTAAGAGCGTCCGGTATTATACCTGCCCTTCATCAATGGAAATTATTTCTGTGAATGATCACAAAACCAGATTTTGTTAGGTGGTATAAGAATAAACATCTATATTTGTAAACACGCACCCAAATACCTGTAAATCAATATTTTATAAAAAAAGTATTTTTTATTTTACCTAAGTAAAAAGTATTTTTATTTTCTTTTTTTGTGATTATTCTACCAAACAAAACCTATAGATGGAAACTTTTTCGAAATCAACACTGGCGTCGCTAAAAGAGGATATTTGTAAGGGAGACACAGAAGCAGTCAGGGTGCTGACCGAAATATTTTTTGGAGAAATCTGGGCTAATATGCTGACTGGAAAAATGGACGCGCAGGCAGATGCACTGATCAATCTGGAATCAGACCTTCGAGAAAATCCAGCTGACTTTTGTAATAGTAAAGATCCGATCGAGGTGTACTTGAGGAAAAAGTGGCGGGAAAAATTGGCGGGGCTAAGAAAAAAGTCAGTTACTTTTGACGATGCATATATGGGCGTTCAAAAAGAAGAACTTCCACCAGTGGAAACAGCAGCATCCCCGCTATTCCTTACCTTACAATATCAATACTTTTTATCTTCCCTGACGGCGGTGCAACGTATCTTGTTTGAAACTAAATATTATCAGGCACTATATGGAAAGAATGGCCTTTTCCAGGTTACGCATTTTTTACTGAATGCCACAGCCATTGGTTACCCCGAACTTTCCAGCTTGCTCAAAAAACAAGAAGGTTTATACGAGCCCTTAATCTCCTCGTTTCTGGTCCGTCAGGCCAAAAGCGTATTTACCAATGAGTACACGGAAAAACAGGAGACACTTCGAGACTTACTCGGGAATTTGCCTGCGAACAAAGATGATCTAAAACAGGCTTTTCATGCTCATGACATGAAAGTATCCAGGTCTCATAGCGCATTTAGGAACTACCTGGAGGAGATTCAAATACTCAATGAACTGGAGCAAAGTTTTGTACTGATAAATAAATACCTGGAAGTAGAAAACCACCTCGAACTCTGGATTCAGGTCAATGTAAATGGTCAGCACTATCCTCCATTGAAAAAAGAATTAAAATCACTGGGTTTATGGGATGAAAGGATCAAGAAAAAGCATGTGCAGCTTGGGCGAAAAGGAATTATTAAAACTTTTAAGTCTGTGAAAATCCTGGAGGGTAATGAAAAACAAATGCGATCCATACAGGATCAAATTAATAAAAAACTTGTAAAAACTGTTTCGTGGAAAACCAATTAGAACACCCTGCTTTTAGCCAATTAGTCAAATACCTCTTTGGTGAATTAGCGGAGGAAGATAACGAGGCTTTGGATCGTTTGCTTTTGAAGGAGGAGTACTATTATGATATTGTACAAAACCTGATGCAATATTGTGACCAGCATAATATCTACAACAGAGCAGCTCTGGAGAAAGAAATTGAGCGGCATAAAAGTAAACTTTTTGTGGAAATGAAAACCCGTGGCGATACTATATCCAGCCAGGATAGCACTAAGCCAGCGCCAAAGCCAACCCTTACAAATACAACTGAAAGCAGTCCTAAATCTCTTTGGACGAGCAGTAAACTATTTTTAATACTATTCCTTTTTGTATTGGTAACTGCAACGGGCTGGTATGTTTGGGGCAATTATATTAGCCCCCCTATACCGCCACCGCCACCTGCTAATATCGCATCTGTCAAAACACCTGAAATGGGAAGGCTTTTAAATAAATTATGGACAGATGAAAAAGACGCCCTTGGAGGCGCTGGTAAGGATAACTGGGAGGATGCATTCAAACAAGAAAGGTTCGATAGCGCCTTAGTCTTATTGGAAAAGGAAATACAAAACCCTGAAGCAGCCCCACCAAAACTATTATACTTTGCTGGTATCCAGCACCTGTATCTCCGCAATGGATCGCCAGAGAAAGCACTCGATTATCTGATTCGTGCCAAAGGATTCAGAAACGATAAAGAATACGAATATTCCAAACATCTGATCATCGCACTTGCCAGCAATAAAAAATACAGGGAAGCAGCCCAACTGCTGGACAGCTTCCTCCAATATAAAGAGGCTATACCTCAGGATATGCTTTCGGCAATTAATGCTTCCAAAAAATAGGCTTGCCGATGGCCATTATCCCTGCCCATTTTTGTGGCGCCGTTTAAAAATGATCGCTTGGCCTACTGGACACTGTATTAACCACCGTTTTAATTTCTATCAGTTTTTAGATACCATAAAATCGCTTTTTTTTCTTCCCTTTTAATGAACTTATCTTTTCCGTCATTATATTATATTCCATTCCGTCTCTCCAATCTTTGCTGCTCAATTCTTTCTTTAGGTTTTCATATTTTAACTTGACATCATCGTGAAACTTTAGATATTCTCGAAACGCTAAATGTCGTATCCAATTTTCCGATTTGTATTCCCAAACATGAACATGGGCAATTCTAGCGTAATTCAACTTATCATGAGGAATGTCTTCCAATTCATAATAAATTTCTTCGAACGCTTCTGTGTCTATTTCATCTTTTAGCCTGATGAACAGTCTTTTTTTAGGCATAAGCCTATTATAAGCTTCCATATAAATATAATTCTTGCTTTCTAATATCCCTTTTGCCAACAGCTCAAATTTATTTACATCTTGAATCCCTACTAAAACATCAATTACAGGCTTTGCTGCCAATCCAAGAACCGAGGTGCTACCAAAATGCTCAATCATAGGATTAAAATCTTTGAGGAGGAAAAGTAATTCCTCCTTTATTTCCATAAATTGTCTTCCCCAATCTTCTTTGTATGGCTCTATTATAATTTTCATTTTTTAACCTATTCTTGTTCCGTTTTTTACTGGTTTACCAGGCTGAATTAATGTTACTTCTTTGTCATCTCCAACACCACCCAAGACCAAACATTCACTCATAATATTAGCGATTTGTTTCGGCGGGAAATTTATTACTGCTACTACCTGATTACCTGTCAGCTCTTCTGGTTCGTAGAGATTTGTAATTTGAGCTGATGTTTTTCGAATTCCATATTCACCGAAATCAACAGTCATTTTATAAGCAGGATTTTGGGCTTCTTTGAATATTTCTACGGAGAGGATGGTGCCAACTCTCATTTCCACTTTCATAAATTCACGCCACTCTAATACTTTACTATTTGTATTATCCATATTTTTCTTTTTTTGATTGTGGTAACGTGTGTGGAGATGCATTGTCGTTCTCCACGATGTTATGAGCTTTTTTTACTTCTCCTTATTTTTACAATACGATTATATACGATTTCCGATAAATTCCAAGTGTATCCACCACTTGTATTTACAAACTGAACAACGACCGCATCAATATCCTTGTGATACTTGGCAATACTAGAATATCCTGGCAATAATCCTGTATGTTCATATTCATAAATAGATGAATAAATAGCTTGTTCATTATCATTTAGCAAAGAGCCATCGTTCAATGCCCTCAAGAATATTCCCACATCCTTTGCTGTAGCTACCATTGAGCCGGCAGGGTTTATAAAATCATTATACTTTATATCGCCATCATAACCTACGAAATACCCACTCATAACATCGTCTAAATCTACTTCACTAAGCAAACTGTACGTATTATTCAGCTCAAGCGGTATCAAAATCTCCCTATTGATATATTGGTGATGGCTATATCCCAATGTTTTATCAAGGATTTCGCCTATCAATAAATAATTCGTATTTGAATAACTATATTTTTTATCTGGTTTAAAGTCAGCAGGCTTATCCAGTACCAAATCAAGCGTTTCTCTATTGTCTTTCGGTGGGTCTTCCCAATAGTTTGGGGTGTCGGTAAAATTGGGAATACCACTTCTATGCCGCACCATCATTCTCAAGGTAATTTTATCAGCATTTTTAATTCTTCCCGCAAGTTCTGGTAAGTAATCAGCGAGCGTTTTATCTAAAGACAAATGTTTGTCATTTACCATTTTAGCTACAGCAACTGCAACATACAACTTGCTAATACTGGCAATCTTGAATAAGGCTAAGGGCTTAGCAGGAATTTTATTTTTTCGGTGATGCCAGCCTGCGGCATAAACCTCTGGTGGCTTCCCAGCTTGGTCCACGTAAACAATTATTCCATCTAATCCATGACCAATTGCTTCATTAATTTGTTCTTGAACCGTATCAGGTAGTGGTAAAATCCAAGCCTTTACCAAAATCCATGGTACGAACGCCAAAGAGCTTATGCTTGCAATAATAAATACTATTCTGAGTATTCGTTTTGTTTGTTTTTTTGTCATACTATTTCAGGACAATGCGTTTTTTAAAATTCTGACTAGTCATTCTTCATGTAAGCAATAAATATCCATTTGTAATGCTGCATTATTAGCTGTCGGATTCTTTCCTCGGCATACGGAAGGTTTTGGGATTGCTGACATGCTCTTTGATAATCTATAGGTTTGTGTTTAGTTTTTGTGCGTAATGGTCAATGTGCGTGGCTTATGTTTGCTATTTTATTCAGCCAAGCTGATAAACTTCTTCTTTATATGAGTTTGGCTAATTATACCAAACTTTCAATTGCTTTTACCTTATCTTCAATCAAAATGGGACTACCCTCTTTTTGAATGCTTCACAATTTAATATAATAATTCTATATTTGATTTCAACTTGCTCATATATTTGAGTTGTAAGTAATCAAACCCTTTATTAAGCATTGAAAGAATTAATCAAAAAAATAAAAAACAGCCTAAATTTAAGCTTAGAAGCAGAAGAATATCTTTTTTCTATTTCAAAAAAAAAGATCTTTTCTAAAGGGGCGGTCTTAATTAGGCAAGGACAAAATGTAAACAAAATATATTTTGTGACTGCTGGTTGTCTAAGATCATACTGTATCGACAAAAATGGTAAAGAGCATACCTTGCAATTTGCTATAAAGAATTGGTGGATAAGTGATTATATCGCTATTCACAATAATGAATCCGCAACGTTAACAGTAGAATGTCTTAAAGAATCCAACGTCATTGAATTTAATGCTAAAAAACTTAATGGCGTACTTACGCTATTCCCTGAATACGAACCCTTCCAAAGAAATCTTTTAGAGCGTCATGTAGTTAGTTTGCATAAGAGAATTTTGAATCAATTACAATTAACTGCTTCGGAGAGATATGATCTGTTTTTAGAACAATATCCCGATATAGAGGAATACACCCGAAATTATCACATTGCATCTTATTTGGGTATCACGCAAGAAAGCTTGAGCCGTATTAGAGTTGAAAAAGCAAAAAAATAGTTTCTTACCATAGGTCAATTTTTGTCCAAATCCTTTGCTTTACTTTTGTATCAAATTAATTAGTAAAAATTAAAAAAATACAAATATGAAAGCATTACAAGTAGTGAAATATGGTGACCTTAAAGACAGCCTGGCCTTTAACGAAGTAAGTAAACCATCCGTACAAGCAAAAGATGTACTTATCGAAGTTAAGGCTGCTGCTATTAATCCGATAGACAAAAGTATTATCCTGGGAAACCTACAAGGCATGCTTCCTATTCCACTTCCGAGTACCAGCGCCTATGATGTTAGTGGGATTGTAGTCGATAAAGGAGGGGAAGTAAGCAATTTTGAAATTGGAGACTTGGTTTATTCTAGAGTTCCTCAAGAACAAATGGGTACAATAGCAGAGTATGTTGCCGTAAATAATATTGCGGTATCAAAAAAACCTGGAAATATTTCTTTCGAAGAGGCTGCAAGTTTACCATTAGTAGGACTTACTGCCTTACAATCCTTGGAACACGCTGGTATAAAAGAAAACGACAAGGTTCTTATTCACGCAGGATCAGGTGGTGTCGGTAGTTTTGCTATCCAGTATGCCAAGTCAAAAGGAGCTTATGTTTTCACTACCACAAGTACAAGCAATGTAAAATGGGTTAAAGAGCTCGGAGCAGATAGGGTAATTGACTACAAAACAGAGGACTATAAAACCATCGTAAAAGACGCAGATATCGTGTTTGATACTCTAGGAAAAAACTATACTTTGGAAGCATTCCAAATTATTAAGCAAGGTGGAAAAGTTGTGAGCGTTGTTGGTCCTTTAGATGAAGAGAGTGCTAAAATGTTCGGGATGGCTGACTACAAATTGCCCGAAGAATTATCTAAACTAATTAGTGAAAAAGGTGCGTCTTACAAATTTATTTTCATGCACCCGAATGGTTCCCATTTAGGAGAAATTAAATCCTTGATCGAAGATGAAAAGATCAAACCAATCATTGATAAAGTTTATTCCTACTCTGAGAGTATTGAAGCATTCACACATCTGGCCTCAGGAAGAGCGAAAGGTAAAATTGTTATAAAAATTAGTTAAGCCTTTTTCAATCTTATTAAGATAAATATAAAATAATTAAAATCATGATGAAAAAAATATTAATTGGGTTAGCAAGTATCATTATCCTTGCTTCTATTGCCTTATACTTTACAACCAGACCAAAACTAGAGCCAGATGGTTCTTATAGTCCTTCAAAATTGGCGCTAACATTAGCTACTGCTGAAACAAGCGATTTTGAAAATATTTCATACACGAAATATCAAGGAAAGAGGTCGAAGATTTTGGCGATTTTCACAGAACAAAAAAACATGACTATGCAAAATGGTAAAATGTTTTCTACAGGAAACCATCCAGTAGAGGCCCTTTTGCCTTTGTTACATTTAAAAAATGCGGGTTTTGATATTGAAATAGCTACCCCAACTGGAAAGCCAGTAGTTCTTGAAATGTGGGCTTTTCCAAATAAAGACGAACATGTAAAATCTATCTACAATGAATACAAGTCAAATTTTGAGCAACCTATAAAATTACAAGAATTTGTCGATAGTTCCTTTACCAACTCCGAATCTTACGCAGCAGTATTTGTTCCTGGTGGACATGGAGCTATGTTAGGTATTCCTGAAGATAAAAACGTTGGAAAAATATTAAACTGGGCACATGAAAACGACTTGTTTACAATAACGCTTTGTCACGGCCCAAGTGCTCTTTTAGCAACCACATTAAATAATCAGAAATTCCTTTATGAAGGATACAATATGGCCGTATTCCCAGACGCTGTTGATAAACAGACACCTATGATCGGTTATTTACCAGGTCATATGCCTAGAGGTTTAAGTGAAAAATTGAAGAGCTTAGGAGCTAATATTGTGAATACTGAGTCCGACAATACCGTTTGTTTGGATAGAAAATTAATCACAGGAGCAAGCCCTTTAGCTTCTAATGATTTAGGGAAATTAGCGGCACAAACTTTATTGAAAGAATTGAAGTAAAAACTACTTACAATACCGCATAAAACGGACAGCCTTGCCTTTCAGCCGGCTCCATTTCCATGAATGACACAGACGCCACGGGCGTACATTCTTCTGCAATTGGAATTAACTCCACTGCAAGTGGACCTCGCTCAACCGCTATAGGGAATTCTGCAATAGCAAGCGGAGAAACCTCATTTGCCGTTGGACAATCATCTGCTACAAGCGGGTCTCACTCTATTGCAATCGGACTAAACACAATTGCTAATGAAAAAGGTACAACTTCTATAGGATGGATAACAAAAGCAACTGGACAGTATTCAACTGCCCTAGGATATGGGGGGTAAGCTATTGGTATGGGATCAACAGCCATGGGGACATATACAAAAGCAAGTGGTGACTATTCTACTGCGCTAGGACTTTATCCTATTGCCAGCGGATATGCCTCAACTGCGATGGGAAGGAATACTGTAGCAAGTGGTTCACAATCAACTGCCATGGGAAATAACATAGAAGCTGCAAACATTAGTGAATTGAACAATAGTGGTAATGTTAGAGGGATTTCGTTCATTTCAACATCAGATGCTCGCTACAAAAAAGGGATTAAGGACCTTACGAATGGGCTTGATAAAGTACTTCAATTACAAGGCGTAACTTATCAATACAAAGATGAATTCGAGAGATTTGAAGCTGAGAAAGGCAAAGACCAAATCGGATTCATTGCTCAGGATGTACAGAAAGTATTGCCAGAATTAGTTTCAGGTGAAGGTACTGAAGAAAATTACCTGGGTATAAAATATGCGAATCTTACTGTAGTTCTGGTAGAAGCAATCAAGGGGCAGCAAGTGATGATTACCGGCAGAGGTGATAAGATCAATGAACTAGAAGAGAAATTGGATCTTCTATCTCAAAAAGTTGATTTGCTACTGAACAGTGAAAGCACTTCACAATCCGAATCGCTTAGTGGCGATGCCTGGATCGAACAAAATGCGCCAAATCCATTTGGTTCAGATACACAGATCAAATACTTCATACCGAATAACAGCTTTAAGGCTCAGATCAGATTTTCTGATATTAGTGGCAGACTCATCAAAGTCACCGATATCGTAGAGAAAGGTCATGGAGAATTGAATCTCAGCGGTGGTACTTTAAGTGCAGGCACCTATTTCTATCAATTAATTGTAGATGATGTGCACATCGATAGCAAGAAGATGATTATTTCCAGGTTGTAATTTTGAACAACCTGTTTTAAAAAAGAGCCGGTACCTTTTAGAAGTGTACCGGCTCTTTTCTTTTCAGGGAAAGTTATCAGATACGCCATGCACTCAAGTCCATAAAAATATCCGATCCAGTTCTGTATAACTTAATACGGAGACCTCTTTGGTCAGCGGATATCCTTTAGGTACCGGGCAAATGATAAAAATCGGGACAGTGGCCAGGTCATTTTTAGCGACTTAAAAGCTCTTGCCGGGATTGACTTGACTAATCGAGATGCTGTTGTTTCTACTATTTTGGGGACGTAATGCATTTTACCCTCACAAAAAAGTTAATTTTTCATTTGCAGGGTTTGTTTTATTATTCATTACCCAAGCTAGTACCCATAATATTTTAAGTCCCTGATAAATTCAAATTTTTCTTAAAACAAAAATGGCCAGCCATTTCTGACTGATCTTCTTATATGCAACAACCATAGCGGAATTACTTTATATCGCTTGATACCGTTTCCGGATTCTTTAATATTTTAGGGGTTGGTCTGTCGAGTAGGCAAAGGGACTTTCATTCAACTCTTTTAAAGTTACGATAAATCTATTTTTCAGTGCCTGATTTAGCTATGGAAAAACAATGTTATAGAACGTGTGTGGAGACTATTGTCATTCTCCACGGTGTTACCCAACCGTATTATTTATTTTTGATTTTAGTAATCATATTTCTTGCATTTTCATTATTAGGATTTAACTCTAAAGATTTTTCAAAATTATTGAGTGCTTTTTCCTTAGAACCGAATTCTAATTCAATTTCTCCTAAACTATCATATGCGTTATACGATTCGGGGTAATTTTCTACATTCAGTTTGAAAAATTCTAAAGCCATCTTTTTTTTATCCTCATTTCTACTTCTCAATTTGTTATATCCTATCCTGTTCACAAGTTCTTCTGGAGGTAAAAACTTATAGGCTAATCTTTGGGATATTTCTTTAAAATGATTAACCAGTTCTTCTGGATTAGTTGCAGATCTATAGGGATAGTAATAATCTTTAAAAATGAAACATATCCCATTGTAAAACGCTGGCAAAGGAACTGTACCATGGTTTTCGCTTTCAAAGTAATCTATTTTACCTTTATACTTGCCTTTGCATTTACTATTTAAAGATTCATAAAACCTTACATGACGGTCTCTATTTCTTATATTTCTTTTATCCCAATTTGCTGTTGCAATGTATATTGGACGAGTAAATACCTTTTCGTTAATCAACTCTGTCTTCCCATCCATAATACTATCCGTCCATGTACCAAAACTGGGATCTATTGACATAAAAGAGTTAAATGCCGAATTTTCTTGTAAGTATGCATGAGCAGTAAGTAGTCCTCCTAACGAATGACCAAATAAAATTCGATAAGGCACCGTCCTATATTCTTTATCTATTTTTGGGATAAGCTCTTGTTCCAGAAAAGCTAAAAATTTATCGCCTCCTCCTGTATTATTTTTTCGCTTAGTTATTACTTTATCAGGTGTAAAATCCCTTTCTCGATTAACATTCATTATTCCAACAACTATCATTTCGGGGAGCTGTCTATATCCATTTCTTTCGCCACTCATGAATTGGATCATTCCAACAGATGACTTGAAATGTACATTACCGTCTAACACTATGATTATTGGGTACCTTTTGTACGATTTCAGTTCATCATCATAGGACTCTGGTAGACTTATCCAATACTCTCTTTCTTCCGATAAAATATTTGATTGAATAGAATTTATTTCTCCTATATCAATACTCTCTTTGTTTTGAGCCTTAATGGTTTGTATTCCAATAAACAAACTCATTATTAAGCATGTATATTTTAAGTTCATCATTCGTTATTTATGGTTGGTAACGGTCTTGGCTATGAGTAGTTGCGTGGGTTAGCACTCAACTACTCAAGTATACATACCAAGCTAGAAATTTTGAAGGAATTGCCGTGTAGACGAGAACAAGCAATTACTTATAGCCATTGTTAGGTGTATTTTTACAGATTATTATCAAATCCATTTTATTCCTTACCAGTGGAAAGCCATTGTGCACATGCTGATTCCAGTTTTTCTGCAGCTATTTTCTCATATTTTTCAGATTCTTCTTGAGAAAGAATATCCTTCCATCTACCATTTACCCCTTTGTTAATAAAGCTTTTAGCACCGCCTTCCCAGAAAACACCACCTAAAGGAACACTCGCTGTTGCATTGTCTTTCATGTAATCAAAGCTACAGTGTAAAAGTATGTCTTCCCATTTCGATTCATCAATCGTAATCTCTAGAAAAGCTGCAATTTTTCTGATCTCACTTGGCATATCTGCTTTCAAATTATTAAAATGAACGAACATTACATTAGGCAAATCTTTGATCTTCCACCAACTATTTACATTATCCCAAATTGACCAGAATGGATAACCATCTTTATTAAGCCATTCATGATAATAATCAACAATTGAATCTAATGGCTTTGTTATTTTAGGACCAACAAGCCCAGGAGATTCATTCAGCGCTCCATACCAATGATCGTTTGCAGTTGCATGATGATTGTAAAGACTCCATAAAACATCACGCCCATCTCTGCCGATATATAGGTATTTAGCTTTTGGTGAAAAGTTCAAGTTTTCTACGGGCAAATGAGTTTTGATAAATCTCCGATGTTCTTGTGCTTCTAAGGCCGGAATTTTCACATGTTTTGGAGGAACCCTTAAATCAATCCAAGGAGACATTTCTGCCACTTCCAGACCGGCTTCACCATTGAAGATTAGTTGAGATATGATTTGCTGAACCCATGTTGTTCCTGATTTTGCATAGGTCGATATGATGATGTCATCATCTCTGAAATTGAAATCGTTCCACATTGTAGAATCAAAATGATTACTGTGGAACTCTTCTTGCTTAATTGGCCATTTAGTTGTTTCCATTTTTTTTTAAATTTAGATTTAGATTTAGATTTACAATTAAATTACACCGGGCACAGTTGCCGTTTGTGCCCGTAAAAAAGAGATAAAATGTAGTGCGGGGTGAGCATCTTTATGGTACTTAAAACAAAAAAAATGAAACTCCTCACTACACAAACAAAGATAACTAAGTTTATTGAAAGTAATTTCATATCCAATATTGAAAACTGGCTTAATTTATTGGCCGAAGGAGATTAGCGATCCTATGAATTCGAAGTGCATGAAAGCCTGTTAAATATCTTTAATTATTCAGCTGGCCAATTGCTGCCCTTGGCATCAAAGGAATCAGCTGATAAGCAACAAGAAAAGCTAAAAATGGAAGGTTGTCGTAGATTAGAAAAGAGATTGTTTAGAGTTAGGCTATCTACAGGTCATGAAGTAAAAGTGGAAAGTTATTATGCAAGACAAATTCCGAAAAACTGGACAGCGCCCAGGCATTCCATTTCAAATTATTGGAATGTGATAGGAAACACAAGTCCCGGATTATATGACAGGATAAGTTTTTGTTCGACCCTGGCTCCTTCATATGACATTGACTAACAGACGCTTAGCAAATTCAATACGGAAGTGAGCCTAAGCTCTGTTCGAGACATTAATAATCTATTGGCGGATCATTGTCACAGTAAAAGCAAAGAAGAATTATTGGTTGGCCAAG
>JBLHJZ010000054.1:0-12984 GCA_047619515.1 Saprospiraceae bacterium
AATCTGCAATTTTGTTCCTTTATAATAATGAAAGACTCCTTTATTATTGATCACCCGGATATTCGATTGTTGGTCAGCAGCATAATAGATCCACTGGTCAACATCGATACCCGGAGCAGTACCGAAGATAAACTTCTTTCCGGTCTTGTAATCGCTCAATTGAAAGGTTTCTTTATAAACTTCAATAGATTTGGGCGGATCATTTTTATTAAAATTAATAGTGCCCACATCCGCAAGGTTGCAGGATTCTTCCCCGAAGACGTTTAGGAGGGCTTTATTCTGGTCGAAATACAATAACCTTTCTTCGCCCTTTTCATTAGATAACTGTAATAGTTTATCCGTGTTGCCATCATTCCAGTCATACTGCGTGACACTAAGTACTTTTACCTCTTCCTCTTTCAAATTAAACAGCTCTCCTTTTTTCGAAAAGTAAAAAGTGCCTATCGGAGAATCTGTAAAATTGCGATGCTGGCGCCGGGGTTCTACTACTAGCCTTGCAGATTGGTTTTTACCGTATTCTCCTTTGACGGGACGATCATTAATCCCGATGAACCGCTCCAGCTGCTCTTCGATCTCCAGCATCTGTTCCGTTTCGACACCGGTGACGGACAATATTTCCTTGTCTGTATTGTCATTTAATTTTGCTCGGAGTGCATAGGCATAAGAGGCGACGCCATTCTTATCTTCTGATTTATTTTCTTTTACATAGAGTTGGTTGATGCTGTCGGTGGGGATGGCTACATTGCCACGCCACCAGGGAATCGGGCTATGTCGGATGGTAAGATAATCAGCATCAATTTCAATATTCGTTTTGTTAACAAACTGGCAAAGCGTATGATAGATGAGGTATAGGCCTACCGCCACATGAATAATCGGAAAAAGAGTGAAAATAAACGGCGCATCACTGGCGAAAGCCATTGAATACCAAAAAAACAAAAAGGCATTCCATATAATGGTGAAAAATAAAAAGAAGTAAGCAGCAGGCGTATACCATTTAAACGCTATGGCCATAAAGTCCTGATCTTTGTAGAATATTAGTTTTTTATCAAGGTCAAACATGGTACGTGATGATATTTGAACGTATTGTAACACAACTAACGATTTTTATTCCCATATGATTCATCGTAAGTATATTTTATAGCGCAGACGAAATGGTTTGAGGTGGATGCATTGTCCCCAAAAAAATGTATTTACTGGTATTAAAAAAAACCGCATTTTTTAGCGGTTGATCCGACAAAGTATCGTCGGGATTTATATATTTACTAAGTCCTTAGTCGGTATTTGTCATAGATGTAACGGAAATAAACGCAACTCGGGGAGTATTCAATAGAGGGATTGCGGATAACGAAGTGTTTGGCTAAAATTAAACATAAATAATAAAAATGAATGTAATAGATTTAATAGGATTTATAGGTGTATCATTAATATTGATTGCCTATTTTCTGAACTTAAATAATAAACTCGATACAGGTAATATTAAATATATTTTGCTGAATTTAATCGGAGCAATTCTTGCGTGCCTCGCATCGGTGCTGATGGAATACTATCCGTTTGTTCTACTTGAAGGTGCATGGACACTTGTTTCAGTGGTGGCATTAATTAGATACGTAAAATATGAAAAAAAAGGTTGGAGAAATAGCGCTAGAAAAATTGATCGCTAATATGGAATCCGTTCTTAACGACGGTGATTATGTCTTTGCAACGGTATTAGACATTGAGTCAATTTAATCATTAAACACCTTAGCATAATACTCGTCTGCCATTCGTTTGGAATCAAACATAGGCGAGACATCTAGCATACTGTTTTTCATAATGGTTATCCAACGCTCCGGGTGTTCATAATACATTGGAGCGATTTCATTTTCCAATAAGGACAAGAGGCTTTCATGATCTTGAGTATCCTGCCCATTTTCATCCTGATTGAGATCAGCTATTGGCAATACAAAAGAGTTTTCCTTATCCTTAAAAAATTCAGGAATCCAGCCATCCTGCGTAGAAAGATTGATCGAGCCATTCATCGCAGCGGTCATTCCGCTGGTACCGGAAGCTTCTTTTGGTCGGCGAGGAGTGTTCAACCATAGATCAGAACCTTTTTTAAGCGCAGCCGAAAGTTCCAGCTCATATCCGGTAAGGATCGCCATATTTTTATACCTGTAGGAAATGTCTTTGATCTTGTTAAACAGTGCTACAGCACCATAATCCTCTGGATATGGCTTACCAGCCCAGATGATCTGTACCGGGTAATCCGATTGATTCAGCATTCGCTCAAATCGCTCCATATCCCGCATGATGAGATCAGCGCGTTTGTATCCGGCAAAACGACGAGCCCATACAATCGTCAAAATATTTTCATCAAAAATATCTCCGGTCTGATCTGCTACGATTTTAAAAAGTTCCTTTTTCATAGCTTTCTTACGAGCCACATATGCCTGATCATCTTTTTGATCCAGCGCAGCTTTCAAAACATTATCCTGCCAGTATATTTCATCCTGCGCATTTGTGATTGCTTTGATTTCGCAAATCCGGTCATATCCTGACCACATTTCCCGGGCTACTTCTCCATGCAATTGTGACACCCCATTGGCCACTTTGGCCATGCGTAGTGCTGCCGGAGTATACTCAAAGTGGTCTTCGTGCATCCCGGTAATATTTCGAGCTTCCTCAAAATTTACATTCCCGAAAAAGCCCATTTCATTTAACAAATGGATATCGTGTACTGCATTTCCTGCCATTACGGGGGTATGTGTCGTGAATACCAATCTTTTCTTTACTTCTTCCATGCTACCATACTTTTCTAGTAAATGGAATGCCACCGGAAGGGAATGTGCCTCATTCATATGAAAGATGTCTGAACCACCTAATACTTCTACCAATTTGGCACCACCGATTCCCAACACAATACTTTGGGCGACCCTGGTTGATTCATTGGAATCATATAAGCGCTTAGTGATAGAGCGAGCCAGATCATCATTTTCCTGGATATCTGTGGTTAGAAAATACATCGGAACCGTACCAAAGGTTTCCGGCTTCAGATAGTAGGCTTTTACTTTTACTTCATGACCTTTTACTTTTACAGTAAGCACAATCCCGGTATCCTCCAGATAGGAATAGAATTTTTTGGTGTATTGTGTTTTCATGTGATTATGCTTATCCCTGACCTGGTCATAGTACCCATAGTTCCAAAGCATTCCAACCCCAATCAGGTTTTGCTTGATTTGTGCTGCGCTCTGCATATGCGAGCCAGCCAAATAGCCTAAGCCTCCCGAATAGGTCTTTAGCGGTTGACCAATTCCAAACTCCATGGAAAGATAAACGACCCGTTTTGAATATTTTTTGTCTGGTGTATAAGGATGTGCCCAGGTATATTTATGATTCACGTTTGATAGATTTTAATTTTAAAGATGCAAATGTAAAATATTAGCTGGAAAAGCATGCGGATTAGGAAGGAAAGCTCATTATTTTTACTCGTGTACATCTAGTTGTAGTCCAGTACTATCCTCCCTTAACTGTGTAGCGTTTACCTTAGGTCAGGTCCGACTTTATGTCTAAAATAAGCAACCAGGTAAAGTGAAAAAAGATAAAGACCAACATCGGAACCAGCCAAAGAGGAGAATCGGACTCGTTGACTTAATGAACCTACCTTATTCGGATGTTTCTTGAAAGATAGAGAGCTTATAAAAAAGGCAGCACTGAACAATGAGAAAAAGGGCAATAGGGTACCGTCTCTTAATTCAAAGAAAAATCAGGAACATCCACCCTTGCTGTATTATAAAAAGTCAGTATACTGATTTCCACCTCCATAAAAGAAGTGAGTGGTAAACCCGTAATCATATCCATTACTTCCTTTTCGGTGCTGGCATGGAATACCGCCCAGAGCCTGGAATTTTCTAAGGAAAGTGCGTAATTAGTTAATTTCCCTTCTGAAAAGAAGCGGTTGATTGCTGCCCGCTGGTAAGGAATTAATTGCATGAATTCCTCCGTAAGTACCTCTGGTAGCGAAAAATCTACCATGAACTGATATTTCTGCTTCATTTTCTCTTAATTTTTATTAAAAATAATACTTTAAAAGCTTATAGCGATAAAAAAGATTTCCTCTTATTAATTCTTTAACCAAAAAATAACGCTAGTTGAATGGGAAACGAAAAATATCAGGCTTTTAAGGTTAGCTGTCTTGAAAGTAGGATTGCCAGGATACTCATTAGTATGGCTACATATCCTACATATTCGTAATTCGCCAGACTGCCATCGTTATTTTCTTTAATAATCAATCCTGCAATAAATGAGCCGAGAAATAAAGCGAACTCATTGGCTGATGAGCGGACACTCATAAAGCTGGCTCTGTTCTCTGATGATACCACTGAAGTTACCATTGTGGTGGCCGGGACATTTCTCCCACTTGACGCTACAAAATAAGAAGAGGTAACGACCAGTGCCATTACTATGGATACAGGAGGAAGGTTCGTGATGGCGTAAATAGAAAACAAAGCGAATATACTGGAACCTATGAATACCCGAACATGGCCGATCCTATCGGAAATCCGGCCAGCTAAAGGGAGAAGAATAGCAGTCAAAATACCACCTACAAAGTAAATATAGGGTATTTGAAATTTTGAGAACCCGATATTGAGCTCCATATAAGGCGCAATAAAAGGAATGATGGTAAAATGCCCGAGAATAAGAACGACAGAAAAAAGAAGCGCTTTCAACTGGTTGCTATCCCGAGCAATATTTTGCAAGGCCACCAGTGGAGGCTGTTTGCCAGTGGACTTTTTTAGATGGGCAGTCAGTGTCGGCATGAATCTCCAAAGGAGCAACATCATGATCGAAGCGATAGTCCCGACCGCAATAAAGGGAGCTTGCCAATTAATCAAAGCCGCCAGCCATAAACTCAAAGGAACGCCTACCACTGAAGCGACAGAAAAAGCAGTCATAATAATACCCATTGACTGGCCTCTCCGTTCCAGTGGTGTGATATCGGCTACGATGGCCAGTACCAACGCACTTAAAATACCGCCGAATAATCCTGTCAGCGCCCGTGCTAAAAGAAAGAACACAAAACCTGAAGACATCGCACAGGCAAAAGTGCCGATTATAAACCCTGCGTAGCAGGCCAATAATGCCGTCTTTCGATCGTATCGGTCGATGTACATTGCACCAAATAAGCCCATAATACTAGCCGCCAAAGCATAGACAGAAACAATCCAACTAAACTGGGTGGGGCTGATATCAAATATTTCCATAAATTGGGCACCCAGTGGCATGACAATCATAAAGTCCACGATATGTGTAAACTGCGTAACGGCCAGCATCAATAAAATCAGTCGTTCATTTTTCATGCAAAATATGGAATAAGCAAGAAGAACAAAATTGTAGCTTTTAAGTTTTATACCCCCCGAATCCCGCGAGTACCAAAAAAAAACCCTTGTAGCAAAGCCACAAGGGTTTTTATTAAACCTCGGAAAAATTATTTTTTAATACCCAAAGCGTTTAAAGTCTCGAAGTCAAGATTTCCTACAGGAAGACTATTGTCTTTTTGGAATTTGACCAAAGCAGCCTTAGTATCAGTACCTAATACATTGTCTGTACCGGCAGGGCCAACATCATAACCTTTTGAAATAAGCGCAGCTTGTACCTGGCGAACTAAAGCAGAAGTGACATCACCACTACAAACAACTTCTCTCCATTCTGTAAACCCACCTGGCTTCACCAAAATTATTTTAGTTACGGTACGGGTTTCCTGAGGCACATCAATACTACGGGTAGTAGCAGGAGAGGCAACAATTCTCTTGGATTGTTTGCCATATTGAGCAGGTATTTCAATTACTCGGATACAGTCATCAGAAGGATTACTGGCGTTAGCCCAGGTATAACCATCAGGACAGCCTGATCTTACTCTTCTTGTGTATTCTTTGTAAATAGGAGCGTTAGTCTCTTTCTTAGTACTAGCCGCTCTATCCACCACTCTTCTGGTAATGGTTTTTGTTTCTTCAGGAATTGTTATTACTTGTTCAGAAGCAGGAGTAACTAATACTTTGGTAGAGATAGTTTTAGTTTGCTGAGGAACAGTAACCTCTCTTGTGGTAGCAGGAGAAGCAACAACTCTCTCTGTTCTTGTACCGTATTTAGCAGGGATTAGCGTTTCACGAGTACATTGCTCACCTACCGGGGTCCAGCCTGCATCACAAGTACCTAAAACTTGCTTGGTGACCGTACGAGTTTCTTCAGGTACTTCAACTAAACACCAAACCAGACAGTCTTCAGGATCAGCAGAAAGACAGTTTCTGTCTGCTTTCTTCTTAACCCACTTAGTAGAAGCTGGACGAGTCACAATAGTTTGTGTTTCTGTAGAGTAAGAAACTGGCTTTTTCTCGATTCGGGAAGAAGCAGCTTCCACAAGCACATTATCGATAGTTCTTGTTTCGTAAACCGCAGGAACCGTTTCGAGACGGGTAGTAGCTTCTTTTACCACGACAGTCTGTGTTTCGTTTTTGTAAACCGCAGGGCTGGTAACCATTCTGCTTGAAGCTTCTTTTACTACATAAGTTTCTGTGACATTCTTGTAAGTAGCCGGTACTGGCAACATTTTGTAACATTCGTCAGTTCCACCTCCTCCGGCAGCAAGACCGTCCATGTATCCTTTCGGACATCCGACACGGTATCTTTCTGTCTCATTAGTATAAAGCGCTGGTTTTTTTTCAATACGCTCAGAAGCAGCTTTGATCAATACGTCTTCTGACTCAGAGCCATAAACAGCAGGAACGACCTCAACTCTTGAAGTCGCTGCTTTTACAACGATAGTTTCAGTTTGATTTTCGTACACATCTTGAATCATACATTTTGCGTAACACTTTCCAGGCTCCTGGTTAGGGATATCACCGGGTTGAGCATAAGAAGCAAATGCAAACAATGTAAATGCAATAGTTAGAATAAGGTTCCGTTTTTTCATAATTAAATGAATTGTTTTTGATTAAATAAAAGGTTTTGTATCTTATTTTTTAAGATTATAAGAATCAATAGTGCCAGTGTTCGTTGAACTAAAAACTTAATTGGAGCGAAGGCAGAAACGCATTTTTTTTTATATTATCGTGCTGAAGAGCAGTAAATTTAACTGAAATTCTTCGGATAGCATAAATAATACTTGGTAATTATTCCAGAATAAATACCATGATCTGCAAATGCGGACATGGGCTTCACCTCACCGTTCTTAAAAAGAATTAAAATTTCGTTTTTAGCAGTACTGTAGGTACTATTGGTTTCTATACCTTCAAAGAACAAATAATTCGGGTCAATCTTTTTTGTACCCAGAGCTTTCATTAATTTCAGACGTAAATTTTCCTTATAGTCACTTTTAAAAGGCTCATTATTTAACTCAACCCGGAATAATTTTCGATCCATGATACTTTTTGAAAGATATGAAAGGACAAAATCCTCTTCATCCCTCCAGCTTTTGAGGGCAGAAATGATATCAAAATCATCCAATCTGGCAAATTCAGTAAGTAAAGCCGGCCGGTTATCCTTGAATTCACTTGAGCCGAATGGGGTATACAGGAATTTTTTTAGCGCTTTTGAACAATCAAGCGAAACGCCCGCTCTAGCCAGTTCTTTAGCTCTTTTTAAGACCTTTATCAACATTTGTTCGGCTACCAGAGAAGTCTTGTGCAAATATACCTGCCAATACATCAGCCGGCGTGCAATCAGAAATTTTTCGATAGAATAGATACCTTTTTCCTCGACTACCAATTCGTTGTTTCTTACAGACAGCATCTTGATAATGCGGTGGTAGCCGATTACGCCTTCTGAGACACCCGTAAAAAAGCTATCCCGATTCAGGTAATCCATACGATCCATATCCAATTGACCGGAGACGAGCTGATACAAAAATTTCTTTTTATAATCGTCTTTGAATATTTGGATAGCAAGATCAAGCTGATGGTCAAACTGCTCATTTAGTTCTTCCATAAAAAGGAGGGACAATTCTTCATGATGAATATCTACCAGGGTATGCTCAAGGGCGTGCGAAAAGGGCCCATGACCAATATCGTGAAGTAAAATAGCAATGCATACGGCTATAGCTTCCTCTTCCGTGATCTCAATCTCTTTTGATCGTAATACTTCTATGGCCTGTACCATTAGGTGCATCGCACCCAAGGCATGATTGAAACGGGTATGCAACGCGCCGGGATATACGTAATGTGTCAAACCAACTTGTTTGATACGTCGCAATCTTTGAAAAAAAGGATGTTCAATCAGGTCAAATATGATAGTATAGGGTATAGTAATGAAGCCATAAACCGGATCATTAAATATTTTTTTCTTATTCATAACCACAATTTACGAGTTATCCCACAATAGTTATAAAATACCAGGGCATTAGAGGCAAAAAGTAATAAGCAGGAAATTGTATGCGTTAGGTGTACTGACATGTTCCTAAGGAGTCAGATAGTAAAGTATCGTACAACAATCCGAATAATTTTACGTATTTTTAGTTAGGGAAAAATTAGGGATTTATTATTTAAAGCGAGTTCAATTTTTAACCTTTAATCCAAAACCCAAAATCTTTTATATAACAAGCTGAATCACAGCTCAAACCACCAATAATTAAATGGATAAAATTAAAATACTCTGGGCCGACGACGAAATTGATTTGCTAAAACCTCAGATGATGTTCCTGGAGAAAAAAGGATACGAGATTATTACCGTAACCAATGGACATGACGCCCTTGAAGAATGTGAAGGATCCAATAATATTGATGTAGTCTTTCTGGACGAATCCATGCCAGGGCTGACTGGGCTGGAAACACTCGCTAAAATAAAACAATTCAAGCCTAACCTTCCTATTGTCATGATCACCAAAAATGAGGCGGAGAATGTAATGGAAGAAGCGATCGGAGGGCAGATTGCTGATTATCTGATCAAACCGGTAAACCCCAACCAAATCTTATTAACACTCAAGAAGATTGTCGATGCTAAGCGCCTGGTGCAGGAAAGTACCAGTACTAATTATCAACAAGACTTCCGGCAGATCATGATGGAAATGAGCAGTGGACTTGATTTTAGGGAGTGGGGCGAGATTTATAAAAAAATAATCAATTGGGAAATCAAATTGGATGCCTCCAATACTACAGAGATGGGAGAAATTCTCTCTATGCAAAAGAGCGAGGCCAATAGTGAATTCTCTAAGTTTATTGTCAAAAACTATGAGAATTGGATGAACGAAGTTGGGGAAGCACCAATTATGTCTCATAATATGCTTAGGCGAAAAGTGTTTACCGAATTACAACCCAATACACCGACTATCATGCTTTTATTGGACAATCTCCGTTTTGATCAGTGGAAGATGATTGAGCCAATTTTTACAGAATATTTTAAAATCGAAGAAGAAGATTTCTTTTATTCTATTTTACCGACGACGACTCAGTATAGCCGAAATTCTATATTCGCAGGTATGCCGCCTGGTGATATTGCCAAACAATTTCCGAAATGGTGGGTCAATGATAATGAGCAGGGCGGTAAGAATATGCACGAACATGATTTATTAGCAGAACAAATCAAACGTACTTTTCGGAAGGATATCAAGTTTGATTACCTAAAAATAACAAACGCACAGGCTGGTCAAAAGCTCCAGGATAACATCCTCAATTACCTGCATAATGACCTGACTGTGATTGTCTACAACTTTATCGACCAGCTCTCTCATGCCCGTACGGAGATGGAGGTGCTTAAAGAACTGGCCAGTGATGAGACCGCCTATCGTTCACTGACGAAATCTTGGTTTGAAAATTCTCCTTTATGGTCGGCCTTGCAAAAAGCAGCTGAAAAGGATATGCAGCTCATTGTCTGTACTGATCATGGTACCATACGGGTTCACCAACCTTCGAGAGTAGTCGGAGACAGGGAAACGACGACCAATCTAAGATATAAAGTAGGGCGTAATCTTCAGTATGAAAAAAGGGACGTTTTGGATTTTAGGGATCCACATAAAGTAGGATTACCAAGGCCCAATGTAAGCTCGACTTTCATCTTTGCGAAGGAAGATAAATTCTTCTTGTATCCCAATAATTATAATCACTTTAATAATTATTATAAAAATACTTTCCAGCATGGCGGGATTTCTTTGGAAGAGATTATTTGCCCGGTGATAAAAATGCGATCAAAGTAAGCCAGAAGTGAAAGGTGAGAGGTAATTTTACGAACTCACCTCTCACCTCTCACCTCTCACTTCTCATTCCTCACTCCTGTTCTCTAGTCCCTGAATCTCAAAATCCCCCCGGATTCCCCAACAATGTAGACTTTATCATTTATCATATACACATCGCTAAAATCAAAACCAGGCAGACCTTTGACGATTTGCCAATGCTCTCCACCATCGATGGTGCGCCAGCATAAGCCCTTTTCTCCAACGATATAGCCATACAGCTCATCTGCAAAATGGACAGCAGTAAAAGGTTTATCAGGAACACCAATGGCATCTCCGCGACGAAGATTTTTCCAGGTAATGCCTTTGTCCGTTGTTTTTAAAATAGTACCATTATAGCCTACTATATACCCGGTAGTAGGGGAGGGGAAAGATATAGATTGGAAAAAGTCACCACTGACCTCGTTTTCGATCCAGGTCGTACCGCCATCGACTGATCGGAATATAATACCATACCCTGCGACATGGATCGTGTTATCATCAGAATAGCATACTGCATTTAGTTGGTTTAAAAAAGTATCAACATGAAGTGTCGCATAATTAGTATCTACTACCATGATGACACCTTGTGCAAAGGCTACACCACCGACCAGCACACCTTCATTCCTGTTATTAAAACAAACATCTCTCAGAATATCAGGTCTGGGGATGCTTTGACGAATCCATTGTTCATGTGAGTCATCGGAGGAACTAAAAAGGTAGCCGTCAATGCCGACGGTATATCCGATATTATTTGCATTGAAATAAAGACCAAAGAGTTGTTTGTCGGCAAAGTTGTCAACTGCCCAGGTCGCACCCCCGTCTTTGGTTTGGAGGTATATGCCATTATACCAGGTTTTGCCACCGATTATATGGCCGGAATTTTCGTCAGTGAAATGGACAGCACTCAGGTTATCGCTTGTCCCGGAAGCTAGTTCTTCCCAAATAACTTCAATTGTTTCTTTTTTACAACTAAAAAAGAACAATAGGCAGAAGAAAAATAAGAGTATGTTGGGGAATTGGGCTTTGAGCCGAAAACTGACAATTTTTTGCTTAGACGAGACCTGGAAACCGGAGTTATGCCATAGCATAATGAGGATTTTCGGGACGAAGTATAAGCAAAAAATTGGCGTTTGTAGGCCGAATGCTAAATCCCCAACATGCTCTAAGCAGACCTTTCTATAGGAGCGGTTAATATTTGCCGACACTATCTTTTATGGAATTAGATTTTTTCTTTGAATTTACACTGCCCTTAATATTTTCATCTTTTTTTACCCGCCTGGAGAAAGTAGGGAAAGCAGCACTTCCATAGTGAGAAAAATTACGATCCGAAACAACAGGAAATTTATAGTGATTCATAAAACTGGAGAAAAAGGCAGAAAGCTCTTGCTGGTCAATGTTTCTGGAATTCGCCTTTAGGTGGAAAGCCAGGTGTTCAATGGAACCGTCCTGGTCCCAGAAAACATTTAACCATATTTTTATGCCCTTGATGTCAAAGTTGATTTGGTTGGCGTAAGCTTCCATTTCCTCTAACATGCCCAACCATTTGTCAAAAGCCTCATTCATGTCATCATGACAGACTTCCAATAATACGGTCGAGCTTTGCTCGTAAAGTTTTTCGTAAGCTTTTTCATGCTGACCCAGTATAAATACTTTCGGTAAAATAGTACTATCAACTTTAAGTAGCTGCTTACTCATGCCGTTTGCCTGAATAATGCAAAATAAACTTAGAAAAATAAAGGAGAAGAAAACTCTCATTTAAATAGTATTAGATGATGAACGGATAATGAAATGCTATTATTTGTGCAAAAGTAACGGTATCAATTTTCTTTCTTCTTAACGGTAAAGCCGGGGTTAAAGATTCATTGCGCTGTTTACCCTTATCCACTGGGTAGGTTGTCTTAATATCCTAAGGGGTCCGGTATTGAGTGTGTGTAGAATACGACCTTATTAATATAAATGCAATAATAACGAATAATACAAACATTCTATTTAAATTTCGCTGTTTTTACAAATAAATAACGGATTTGAAATTATATTTAACACACTTCCTATAAACTTTAACGGATACTTACGTATCAACTTATGAGGGACTCCTAAGAAAGGAGTTTACTTCGCCCCGGGATAAAAGCGTAATTTTCATTTCAAGGGTTGAATCACGAGCTTTTAAAATTTAACATAATTACTTTTTCAAGCCGTTCGAAGTATACCTGACCACCTGACTATTTGGTTGTCCATAAGTTCGAATGTCAGTGCTATCAGCCTAATTATCGGAGCTTTTTTTGATCGAAGTGATTAGTGCTTTAGTATAAGAACATGTTAGGAGTCTAGCATTCGGCCTGCAAACGCCACCTTTTTGTTTATACCTGCCGGCCGGCGGACTTCGTCCCAAAAATACTCATTATGCTATGGCATAACTCCGGTTTTTGTGCCTCGTCTAAACAAAAAGCTGTCAGTTTTCGGCTCGAAGCCCAAACCCCTAACATGTTCTAAGTTATATTGGTTGTCAATGATAAAACGCTAAGTTTGGCGCCTAAAATAATTTTAAAACAAAAACACCTGAATTGTTAAATTAAACCCTTTGACCTTGCAACTTTTATTCTTATAGTAAGTTTATTTGATGCATGTACTGACCAAACTAAAAACGATACCGAAATGGAAACAGAGACAATAATATCTGAGGAACAAAAAAAAGAGCTGCCAGGTGATCCGTCTTTACCTACTTCTAAAGAAGAGTTAAAGTCGTTGATTGCGGCCTCCAAAGGAGATTTCAAATATTCAGTGGAAGATTTTTTCAAAAATCCTGAGAA
>JBLHJZ010000055.1:0-12826 GCA_047619515.1 Saprospiraceae bacterium
CGATCACACGCGAAGCGATCACACGCGAAGCGATCACACGCGAAGCAATCACAAAACGGAGGAAGGGAGGAAACCAAAAAGGTCATGAAGCTATAAAGTCATGAATCAAAAACGCTTCGATTTTGCAACATGCAAAATCGAAGCGTTTTTAATTTTATGACATTATTATTTATTTGAGAAAGCGGACTGCCAGGCAAGTACGCCACCTGTCAGATTTCGGACATTGGTAAATCCGGCTATTTGCATCAGTTGTTGTGCCATGCCGCTCCTTGCACCGGATCGACAATGTATTACAATCTCTTCGTCTTTATGATCCTCAAATCCGGCAATGGCTCTTTCAAATTCACCAAGCGGAATGAGCTTCGCCTCAAGATTAAACTCTTCGAATTCGTATTTTTCCCGTACATCGATAAAAACAAATTTTTCGCCCTTATCTAGTTTTTGTTTAAGTTCCTGTACTGTGATATCCATTATTAGTTGGTTGATTATTTTTAGAACGCAAGTTACAAATTTGCTTTAGAATTTGCTTTAGAACATGTTTTAGAAACTATTTAATTTTTAAAAACAACTACTTTATAGGTTGCAAATTGATTTGTTTCGACATTTTTCAGCTGGATATAGTAAATGCCATTTCCAAAAACACTGATATCTACTTGATTTTTATATAATTGTTTGTTCATCAGCAGTTGCCCCATAGTATTGAAAGCAGAAATCTCATAATCAGCTATATCATTATTCTTTAAGTCAAAATTAATAATCCCGGTTGTCGGGTTTGGATACAAGATAATGTTGAGTGCCCTGCTTTCCTGCTCATCAGTTGCAGTACTTGGAGGAGTAAAACTACCGACTACCGGGCGGAGCATCATCGCACCATTATTGGGAAGCGTTTCCCAGGCACCGTTGAGTTTTCTAAACTGGTATGCTATTGCTTCCGGAGTATTTTTATCAAAACCTATTCTTGTAGGCTGAACAGATGTAGCCTGCTCGAGTTCTATAAAGAAATCTCCGGCAGGAATAGCTACAGGAGCAGGATTATCAAAGTCATCTGTCAATCTATAAGTAGTATATCCTTGTAAAGTATCCAGCACCTCATCCGCAAATAATGGCTTAAGACTAAACTGTGAAAAGACAACATTCCCAAGATTTCCAACATGAACTTTCAAATGAAACTTAGCAGAACTCTGGCTGGAATAATGAGGGAAATGTATTTGAATAGCTCTAAGTGTATCATCCTCCAATGCGGTGAAAACAGATGCCACCGACTCCCCTGAGGCTTCTCCGATGAACAATGCCGTTTCTGTACTCCCGTCATCATAGGCAAAGTAATTATCAAAAATCGTTTTGCTTTTTACTGTATTATTTCGGGCAACTATAGGAAATAAACCGGGGTTTTCTCCATCGACTTCAAAATGGTATTCCATTTCAAAAACCTGCTTATCCGCTGAGGAACTTGGTAAGGTTAGACCATTTATCGGGTTGGTATGAAACTTATGAACCTGTGGAGGAACATTCCGTTGGTTTTCAGGAGCACCATCGGCAGTCGTCAACAATAAAACCGGTAAAGTAAAAATAGTTGCACCGGTTTCAAGTTCTGTAATTTTCAAACTACTGGGGTTCGCAGACTCAACCACATCAAACTGACTATACATCTCAATATCAATGGCATCAATAAGCATGGAATTTTCAAAATGATTCCAGGGTACACTCGAATATTCTTTTAAAATATCATTCGGAATATTGGTAAAGGCAATATCTTTAAAGGTGCCATCCGGTACTTCATTAGCCACTAAGCGAACATTGTCGATATGCCACATATCCCGGATACCTATCCGCGAATCATAGTTCACAAAACGGAACTGAAAGCCTTTATATAAATAACTACCTGAAGTAATATGAAAAGTAAAGTAGTCATCAAACGCAGTCAACGAATCAAGAAATACAAAGCCCTCTAAACCCTGAAAAGCTTTGACCTGTACCCAGTCCCCGTCAGACTTTTTAAATTCTACCACCAGAGAGTCCCCTTCGTTTGGATAATAGCCATAGCCTTTACGTTCGACATAACAACTCAAATAAACATCACTTCCGCTATTATAAGGACTTAAATCCAGATAATTAGAGGTCAGCTGATCAGCTCTGCCATATCCTCCGCCATAGGGCGTACCCGTTGCATCAAGACCGTCCATTGTTGCAAAACCTACGGTCGGCGGCTGATAAGCCCAACGGTTATTTACAAATGCATGTTTATCTACCCATAGATTATTGGGATAGGGGCCATCGTAAGAAAAGTCATCCAAAAACGGTAAATCCAGCGTATCAGCAATGACCTGAAACGGAAATCTAAAAGTATCCGATATACAGTAATCATTTGAAATCTCAAAACACACCGTATCTTGACCTCCAAGGCGATTGGATATCAAAAGAGCGCTTGTGTCTTTTGTATACCCATTAGAAACTATAGCCAAACCCGGATCATGACAATCAAGAATCGTACTGGTCGCAATATCTCCAGGCAGCATAAAATCGGCAGGATCCACACTAAGGACGACATCTGATTCTGTGGGTATTATAGTAAGTGCTTGAATAAAAGTTTCATTTTCTCTTTTTACAACTATCGGGAATTCTCTGATCGAACAATCTCCATTATTCGGTAAACACAATTCTACTCTCAGGGTATCTCCTAATCCTAAATCGACCCCAGCATCTGACACATAAATCAAACAGTTTTCCTGAGTAGTAGTCGTTCCAAAATTTCCATCGATACTTAGATTATTAAAGGTGGCAAAGCCTGTGGTATCTATACACACTTCTTTGGTCTCTCCGCTGAGTACATAGATGGTTTCGCCACTTATATATATACCATCATCTTCACAGTCGCCAACTACTGATCTCGATACTGCCTGATCTTCACCAAACAGCCGTACCAGTTTCTGGTGATGAGCTCGAGATTGTAATGCCGTTGCTCTTTGAAGTTCTGAATTGGATTCCAAAGGGCTTTCCTGCGATTTGGTTTGAGCTGTTAAAATAGTGAGGGTAGATAACAAAAGTGTGAGGGTGTAAATAATCCGCATAATTTTAATATTGGGATGATCCGAAAAGGAAAATTTTCGGGTGTTAATTGTAATTTGTTCTTAAAAGGTTCAACACGATATAATTTAATTTATTTGGTTTTTATGTAGCCAGCGAACCCGCCGATTCTAAAAACCATTCAGACGGGTTTATTTTTACGGCATTTAACCCATTGATTGTCAATATTTTGTCAACAAATTAACTAACTTTTCCAGTTACTGAAAATTAATATTTTGAAAGGAAATCATCTTTTCCGAATGGCAAATATACAATTTTCATAGCCTATGAAGCTGTCTAAAATTTGTCATTTGAATCCTAAGAGAATCTTTGGTTTCAAACAATAAAATCATATGACTTTATATCAATTAAAAAAACGTAGAAAGCGGCGGATTGTTGCTTATTTAGAATTACGGATTAAACCTGATTTCGGTGATTGCCTTTTGAATGCTTTAGCCTTCATCAAAATCGGTGAAATTTATAATTTTCTTTATTTTTTAGCCACGGATTACAAGAATTTGCACAGATTATTTTTAAATAATCATCAAAAATCCCCCCTCAAAAATCTTCTTCCTCAGGTGCAGGGGGATTTTCAACAGGAGCAGGAGCTTCAATATTGACGCCGTGGCTTCCGCAATCTCTGGGTTTGTATTGAGTGAGATAGATATCGATTTGTTCACCAACTTTAATATTGCCGGAAGCAGTATATCTTGGTACTTGCCTCCATACATAGGCAGCGCTCTCATCGGTAACGGTATTGTCAGCGATCACAGATCCGATAGTAAGGTTAAAATTACCCACCAGGAAAGCAGCAGCGTCATATTTTTTACATACCAATTCAGGTATCTGAACGGATCCGCCACCACGCTGCGTCACTTCACACTGTACAGTACTACCTTTGGGAATATTATACCCCCCGTTTAATTTATCTGTAATTTTTTCTCCTTCATAAAAGACTTCAAGAATAGTATTGGGTTCGAGCTTGTTACTAAAAACTCTTTTGGAAATTTCCGCAGTAATATACTTTCGAGCGCACTTTTTACTAAAATTATCATAATCATCATTGCCCCCGCGTAATTCAGGAAGAGCAATCGACTCCGGTACTTTTTTAGTTACCGACACATAAATTTTTCTGTTTTTCTTGACAGTAGACTTAGGCTTGGGACTTTGTATCAAAATGACGCCAGGCTTCTGGCCAGGGATAAAAGTAGAATCATTAATCACGATCTCGAAACTGTTTTTAATCGCTGACTCAATAGCGTCATCCATATCCATTCCAACATAATCCTCCACAAGAAGTGATTTACCATGCCGGGTATAACAGTTAATCCACCAGAAAGACAGTATTAGAAACAGGGTGATGGTTCCTACGATTCCTCCAAAATTTTTGAGAAATATACCACTGCTTACAAAATTATAGAGCTCAATTCCGGCCTTTTTTGACCAATTCTTTATTTTAACTAATCTTTCTTTCATTAATTTGGGTTCTTGTGAATCTAATTTGTCGAAAAATAGAATCTTTGCCTCGATTTAATTTCTTATAAGTATTATTCGTTTACAAAGGGATATTATTCGTTGCTTTGGCGGAAGGCTATGAATAGTGCCCATACCTATACACACGATACCCTATAATTTGTGCTCAAATTTAACGCAATTCTACTAAAATATGAGTCGGTTTGGATATAAAAATAAATAAGGAAATTCTAAGGCTTGCCCTACCCAATATTCTGAGTAATATTTCAGTGCCCTTATTGAGCACCGTAGATACCATGCTGATGGGAAAATTTTCTGAGTTACATCTTGGTGCGGTCGGGCTTGGTGCCATGCTTTTCAATTTTATTTATTGGAATTTCGGATTCCTCAGAATGGGAACCACAGGCATTACCGCACAGGCTTTGGGTCAACAAAACGACCAGGAGATCATGGCTACTTTGGGCCGGGCTTTATCCATCGCGCTATTTTTGGCTATCCTGATCCTTATTTTTCATGTGCCCTTGCTGCAATTGGGCAATCAACTGCTCAACGTATCCGCCAACCAGGAACCACTCGTCAACACCTATTTTAATACCCGAATATGGGCAGCACCGGCAACCCTTGGGCTGTATGCATTGATGGGATGGTTTTTCGGAATGCAAAATGCCATCTTTCCGCTGATCCTTACCCTGGTGGTCAATGTCGTCAATATCGTCGGCAATTTTGTCTTCGTTTATTATTTCAAAATGGAGGTGGACGGGATTGCGCTCGCTACAGTAATTGCTCAATATACAGGTTTGATCCTCGGATTGATTTTATGGAAACGGCGATACGGCTATCTGCTTGGACAGCTCACTTACCAGGCTGTGATTGAATTTGATAAGTTAAAAGCTTTCCTCGTCATCAACCGGGACATCTTTATCCGGACGCTAAGCCTGACTTTTGCTTTTGGCTTTTTTTATAGCCAGTCCTCTGCCGGCGGTGAGACCATACTGGCCGTCAATGTCATTTTGCTCCAGTTTGTGAATTGGATGTCCTATGCGGTCGATGGGTTTGCTTTTGCCTCGGAGAGTCTGGTTGGAAAATATAAAGGAGCGAATAATCTCCACGGACTACGCCATTCCATCCGGTATTCCTTTGGCTGGGGGATGGGAATGGCTGTATTATTCAGTTTGGCTTATGTAATTTTCAGTGAGGAATTAGTTGCCCTTTTCACCAATCAGACGCAGCTGATCGAAGCGACCCGGCCTTTTCTCCTTTGGATAATTTTGTTTCCGATCATCTCTACGCCATGTTATATCTGGGATGGGGTCTTCATCGGCATCACGGCATCCAAAGCGATGCGAAACACGATGCTCCTAGCGCTCGCTGCTTATTTGATCATTCATTATTGGCTATTTCCGATTTATGGAAACCATGGATTGTGGGGGGCTTTTTTGATTTTTATGTTGTTGCGGGGGTTGTTTATGTGGGCGGTATGGAGTCGATGGCACAACTTGGAGCCAGGGTAGTCGTGGCTCGATTCGACTCCGCTCTATAACACCTCCACCGATACCTCCTTCCCATTGATCCTTCCCAGATGGGAACCGTTGGCATTGGTAGTTCCCCCAATATCGTTATTTTGATCTACTTTAATATGGTAAGTATCCAGACCGATGATATTATTCGGGTCTTCTTTTTTATAGCCTTTGATGAGGTATTCCCGGATATATGGATTATAGCTTCCTTTGACGAATTCCTTCCCGGTGGCACCCAGCTTATCTTTATAATGATTGATGCTCCTAAAATTGCCTTCATCGTATTTGATTACTTTCCAAATAAAATAGCCTTGTACGGTATTGTTTTCTGCATGGTTCAATACGAGGTCAAAATCAAAGACATAGGTCGTATTAAGCTTGATCCAGGTGCCTTCGAATTTTTTTAGCTGGCTGAACAGGCTGTTGGAAAAGAATTGGGTGGAGAGGAACAGGATACTGAAAAGGATGTTTTTCATGAGATTGAGATTTCTAGAAAAACGCTTTTTTGGGACTGTTCATTATGTGCGGGGAAAGATTCTAGTCGGCTACCTTCTTCACAAAAGCTTTCAACCCATGCTCCTTAGTCAGTTCCTCTTTAAAAGTCTCTGCTTCTGCTTCCGTTGAAAACCGGCCGGCGATGACCGTATGGAGTGTAGCTCCTTTGATCTGAATAACTTCTCCTTTGACACCTGCTTTTTCAAGCACTTTCTTTTTTTTAACGGCGTTCTGCTTACTCTTGAAGGAGCCTACTACTACCAGGAAATTCCCTGCCGTGGTTGGACGGGTATTCGTCGTCGTTGCAGTTGTGATAGTTGTGACAGCCTTTGCCTCTGCCGTAGGTTCTGGTATTGGTTTGGTTTTTATTTTCGCTGGTTTGGGTTTATTATCATATAGTTCTTCCAGTTCATTATCCGGTTTGGTTTTACCGGTTGCAGGACTTGGCGCTGCCTGGTTTTTATTATCCTCGTCCCAAAGTCCCTTTTCTTCATAGACTTCAAAATCATCATCCTCTACAACAGCTTCATCACCATCAAGGTCTTCCGCTTCCTCCTCCAGATCAAGGGTATCCTTTGTCTCATCGTACACAAAGTCTTTGATATTTGATTCCACTGATTCTTCTTTGTGCTCATCCAGTTTTTTTGTAGAGAAATACCCATAGGCCACTATCGCCAGTATGCCCAGGATGATAAAAACAAATAGCAAGGTTTTAGTTTTATTTGTCATTAGAAAAAAATTGTTAGACAATGAGACTGTGAAAGCTTAGGCTGAGCGTAGTTGAAATCCCGAATCCTGAATTCGTGTTTAGAGAAATATTCTAAGTTAAATATTTAGCGAAAAGTCAAGCCGGACAGGCGCAATGATCTGGCATCAGCTCACCGATCCTTTCGTCCCAATAAATCGGAACTCCATGCTCAATGATCTAATACCGAATCCCCTTACAACAACTTCAACTGCCCTACCATTTTTCTACTTTCCACTTCTATCGCTACCAGTCCAGCGCCTAATACAAAATGAACATAAGTTTTTACCTGCCGGGTATCAAAGATTTCCTGGATGGCTTTTTTTGATAAAAACAAAAAATCAGGTAATTCTCCCTTTTGAATTTTAGCCTCCCACTTGTCCTGCCCTCCGTGAAATCCGCTATTTTGAATCAATATTATACCTTCCTTAGTTTTTAGGACGAGGTCAATGATTTTTTCAAAAAGTCTTTTCTTATAAAAATAGCGGATTGGATATTTCCTATAACTTTCAATAATCTCAAAACGTTCTTCCAGTTTTTTATAAAAAGCGGTAGCATTTTGGACAAAGCGTTCGGGTTTTGCGTCCTCCCCTATTTCATAACGGTCTATTAAATTTTTAGCCATTTGCAATCGGGCAACATTTTCGTAAGCCAAGTCATCAGCTGTCAAAAATGCTTTAAAGGCTTTGGCAACCTGATATACATCGGCTTCCTCTTCTACTTTCACCGGAGCATGATATACCTCCTTTTCTACTATCTGGTACGTAAATTCAGTATTAAAAGATTCGGCACTGAGGTCAATCTGGTATGGATGATAGGATGTACTACCCGGAGATTTTTCAAAATACTGGATATTATCTTCTTTCCGATCTGTATGGGTAAAGTCTCTCGGAAAAATGAGATCGCTCCAGGTGTCCTTGACAATCATTTGTTTATTCCATTCCCAGGGTGTTTCGTGGTCATCGAAAATGATCGTCGGATGATCCTCAATCCCTTTATGCCAGCATCGGTTGAGCCAACGGGTCGGGTTATTTTTAGTTGGAAAAATCAGATAATCTCTTGCTCGGGTAATACCCACATATAGCAGCCGCGCCTCTTCATTCAGCGCTGCCTGCGTTATCGCGGTTTTGACTGGACTTGCATTTATTTTTTCAAGCAAAGAAGTGCCATTTTGCTGATCAGCATAGGGATTGATCCAGTAACGAAGCCAACGATTACCGAGGATATTTTCCAGGTCAACTTCTTCTTTTTCAGCTACTAAATTTAATCCCCAGATATTGTCTCGCAGTGCGCCTTCCAGGCTATGACAAATCACGACTGGCCATTCCAGCCCTTTACTCTTGTGATAGGTCAATACATTTACCGAATCCGATCCTTCTCCGGAACCCTGGGTATCTTTCCCGGCAGATTCGAGTTCATTGAGCCATAATAAAAAACCTCCGAGAGACGCTGCCGTATGCAATCGATTACAAGTCTCTTCGTATTGTAAAGCAAATTTCCGAATGACATCAATATTATCCATCCGCTGTTGAACCTTGCCCCAACGCATAATAATTCTCCGGAGTGCTAGCTGTTCTATCAATAAATTGAGAATCTCAGCACTCGACAATTCCACAACCCGAGGACGCAGATCATTCAGCATTTGGATAATACTATCTTCAGCGGCCCAGGGTCGAACGGCCTTGTTTTGCGCCCTGAGTTCGAGATAGTCCAGCCGATCGTCGATGATCTTTTCGATCTGTATATCACTGGCCAGTAGCAATATTTCAGCTACCGACAGAGAATCGGATTTATTTAAAATAAATTTTAGACAAGCCAGAATTAATTTGGCCTCCGCAGTTGCCAACAGGCCTACTCTGGAAATGGCCGCTTTCAAGCCTGCACGATGTAAGGCTTCGGCGACTTCCTGGCATTCATAATTGGATCGGCATAGGATGGCAATATCTCCCGGCAGCACTGCCCTTTCTTTTGCTTCCTCCTTGGGTTTTATTATTTTCCTACGTTCCAACAAAATCTTGACCGCATGGGCGATGCTATTTTCTATCCAGGGTCGACCCGGCAGCCGGCCTTCTCCGTCATATTGAAAATGCCAGTGGATGATCGCATCATCCATTTCGATCCCATCCACTTTTTTTGTTCTTACGGGTTTGAGCGCAATCTGTTCTGCCGGTAGATCGTCAAATGCTTTTGTAAATAATGCATTGGTTAAATGAACGATATCTTCCCGTGAACGCCAGCTTTTTTCCTGGATATCTTCTGCTTTGATACCGCCGGTTTGGGTAATAATCGCCAGCATCAATTTGGGATCAGCACCACGGAATCCATAGATAGATTGTTTGGGATCACCTACCCAGATGGAGTGGTTGGCTATTTTCGACAACTTATAAAATATTTCCAGTTGTATCGGGCTGGTATCCTGAAATTCATCTACCATCAGGAGGTCCAGTTCGTCGGCGAGTACTTCGACCACCACGGGATTATCGAGTAAGCGTTTGACATGAATCTCCATGTCGATATAATCAATTAAGCCTCTTTGTTTTTTATACAGATCGTATTCCTTCAAGGCGGCAATCGCGATATCGAAAACAGCGTAGATGAAATTTTTTATATCCTTTCTAAATTCAGGATGTGCGTCATGCTCCAAAGCAAAAGTCTGTAAGGCTTCTACTTCTCCCCTACTTTTGGCACCGACTTTTATTTTTGAAATTTTCACCCATTCATGCCAATTGAGCTCCCCTTTGACATGGAGGATATTTACAAAAGTCTTGAGCGTAGTGACGGCAGATTCTGTTACCTTAGTAGCATCTTCGTTATTTTCTAAAGCCTCAATAGTAGACGCCAGAAAGGTCTGCAATTTTGAGTTCAATTGCGCCGGAGGATCTTTTGAAACCGGTTCTAAAAACTGTTCAAGACTCTCAAAAGATTTTTGTTTGCTTTCAACTAAAATCTCAATTGAAAAATCATTGGATCGGGCTGCGTCGGTAAGTTGCTTGACTTCTTTCCGCCAGTCGTATGGTTCCTTTTTGTTTAAACCGAGGCGATTACTATACTGTTCCATTACCTGAATCCGCTCATTGGTCAAGATAGTTGCCAGGGATTTATTGAAAAGAATCTGTTGATCTTCGTCAGCGATGATGGCTACTTCAGGAGAAACCCCGGCTTCGAAAGCAAAACGTTTTAATAATTTCACGCCAAGTCCATGAACAGTTCCTATGAGGGCATTAGTCAGGTCATTTGCAGCATCGGTCAATCCTTCTTCGAGCAATTTCACCCGTACTCTTTCCTGTAGCTCTGCAGCCGCTTTGGTTGTAAAAGTCGTCGCAATGATCCCACTGGCGCGTACACCACTCCTCAATAGGTTCACCATTTCCTGAGTGAGTCGATAGGTCTTTCCGGAACCTGCGCCTGCGGAGATAATTTTTAGATTCATTGGATCAGGGGTGAGAGGTGAAAGGTGAGGGGTGAGGGAAAGCCAGGCAATTCACCTGATCACTCCTCACTCCTCATTTCTCACCAGATGGTTTTAAAATTTGTTCTTCCACATCATGCTTTCTACTGGCTTGATGGTACGCTCAATGTATTTTGCGTTGGATTTTTTATTATAATAATTTTCAATATCTCCCTCGACGGCAAAATAAATAAGCTGCCCAATGGGCATACCTGCATAAATTCTAACGGGGTGTACACAGGATATTTCCAGCGTCCAGGTATTGCAAAAACCGACATCCCCTTTACCAGCGGTGGCATGGATATCGATTCCGAGGCGACCAACACTGGATTTACCTTCCAGAAAGGGCACTGCGGTATGCGTCTCGGTATATTCCACCGTGACTCCAAGGTATAAAGTACCAGGTAGGATAACATAGCCTTCAGGCCCGATTTCTATTTCATCGATTTCATTGTGCTTTTTAGCATCCAATATTTCGTCCTTATATGTGGCCAGGTACTTTCCAAGACGGACATCATAGGAGTTTGTTCCTAAAGCCTTAGGATCGAAAGGTTCGATAACGATATCTCCTTTTTCAATAGCTTCTAGTATTTTTTTATCTGAAAAGACCATAGGTGTTGTATTGAATTAAATTTTTCTGCTTTTTTGACAGTAGTTTTTTATTTGAAATTGTAGTTGTTTTATGGAGCTGTCAAGGAGTCAATTTTTCAAAGCCCTTGATCACTTGGCAAATGACTTCTTGATTTCTTGCTTCACTTCCCACACGATGAGGCTTCGGTCATCGGAGCACGAAATTAGGTAATTATTATAGCTTGACCAATACAAAGCGTTGACAGAATTAATATGTCCGCCATCGCGGATGGTTTCGATGACCTTTAACAATTTAAAAGAGGCAGCATCCCAGATTTTGATCGTTTTATCCCGGCTGGCAGTTGCCAACAGATGGCCATCCGGGTGAAAAGCAATATCATTGATGGTAAACCAATGGGCGGATTGATCGGCGGCCAGTTCGAAATCACGTTCTAAGTCCCAGATTTTTAGGTGTGCATCTCTTCCACCACTCCAAAGATAGTTGCCATTGGGGGCGTATTTTACCGTAAAAACTGAATTTTCATGGGCATTTTTGATAACGTGTTTGATACGCCAATTTTCTGCATCCAGGATATAAATGTTATTATCGCTAGCCCCGATGGCCAATTCATTACGGGTTTTATTATAATCAACTGCCCGTAGACTCTGATTAGTCAAATGTAAGCTTTCCAGGGTGCGACGTTCCTCAATGGACCATTTTGTCAACATTCCGCCACCTCCGAGTGTGACGATATGATCTCCTATCCTTTGTATGTCATAAACTCCTTTTTGATGGTGCTGGATATTCTTTGATTGATCAGAATCCGTCAAATCAATCCAATGGACACCACCGATCATATTTCCGGCAATTACGAGACCCGAATCCGGTAAATGACAGAGAGAATAAATATTATTTTCTGCCTTGGCGATCACCTTACCGAGATCCGGATTTTCCAAATCCCAACGAACAATCCAGCCTTCTCCTGCGCCGGAGAGGAAATATTTGGCCTCATTATCATCGGAAAGGGCGAAAACTCCTGCTTTATGTCCTGTTAACTGCGCTATTTTGGATACGTGAATATTTGACAAATTTTGTTTCTTTTTATGAATAGACAAAAATAATCGGCTACTTGCAGAAAGTTTAATTTTTGGAGATATAAAACAAAATTGAATTGCCACTAATATTTCATAGAAATTTGAGATCTACCGGAGAGCTGGGGCTTTGGAAAATAGAAGAAGAGGAGGACTTCTTTATGGATAAACTGACGCTTTTGCCCTTAGAACTGGACTTAATCAATGCCACCAAAGGACATCGTAAATTGGAATGGCTGGCAAGTCGTTGGTTGTTGCACCAGATGTCTGGCAGGGATATTCGGGGCGCCTGTCTGAAAAATGAATTTGGAAAGCCCTATCTGGAAAATTCCTTCTTTGAAATTTCGATCAGCCATTCGCGGGAATTGGTCTCGGTGATCGCTGCGCCGCAAGCGGTAGGTATTGATATTCAAAAATTAGTCA
>JBLHJZ010000056.1:0-12777 GCA_047619515.1 Saprospiraceae bacterium
AAGCGGTGGGCTTTACCGTAGAAGCGCTTCCTGGCCCTCCTCATAAACGGGAAATGACCAGGGCGCTGAAAGAGGCAGCTCCTTAATCCAACCGCCCAAAATACCGAAAAGAAATAGCCATTTTGTTCGGTCACTAGTTAAATGGGCAATTTAGGATTCGTATCTTACGTACCACTCCACTCCGTATATCCATCCGTTCACCAAGATTTTCCGCTCTCGATCTAATCCGCTATAGCAGTCCGCTTAGGGACAGGTTACTAATAACTGTCTGCTTTATACTCGTTCTTTTGACTTTATACTTCACATATAAAATAGCGCATAGAACCACTATTCCCTATTTTTTGAGCTTGTCTAAAGCCAAAACAACTTCGCCCAAGTCGGACACTTATTAATACCCTATCCCTTAACAAAGCCATAATAGCTAGGTAACCACTATATTTTTAAATAAAACCTCCAAGGCACAAAGACACTAAAACCGAATTATCTCTTGACCAGAGTTCCGAACTTACTTTGTTCGCATCATTCTTTCCAAGTGCATTGGCTGGATTAAACCCGAGAGGTTTTCGCTCCCCCTCAGGTTTGTCAAAGAAGGAATTTTTTGGGTTTACCTGAGTCGAAGTTGATGAACTATCAGCACATAAATGTGAATATGGCAAAGATACGCTCCAATGGAATTACCAAAATCAGGATGATTGAGCAAGCGTCTGCAAGAATACCTAAGTAATAGTTATATTAGCGGAAAAATTTAGTGAAGCTCATGAGTAAGCCAAGAATATTCGTAACTGAATATAACATTAATGCTAAAAGGAAATTAGCCTGTCCTAATTCCACCACACCACAATGACAGAAGAAACCTACGATATAATAATTGTTGGTGCAGGGCCTGCAGGTTGTTCCTGTGCTCATCAACTATCCGGAAAAGGGCTAAAAATAGCAATAATAGATAAAGATATTTTTCCTCGTGATAAAATATGCGGTGACGCGATTAGTCCTGATGTGGTCAACCAATTCTACCGGATGGATGCAAAACTCGGCGAACAGTTTAAACAGTTTCCTATTAAAAAAGGATCACATGGCATTCGTTTTTTTGCTCCGAATCATAATTTCCTGGATTTAAGTTTTACTAAATCAAAATATACTGATTCCGCAAGTTTTGTAGTTAAACGAATTGCTTTTGATAATTTCTTTTTTAATCAAATAAAGGACTTACCAGATATTGCTATTTATTTAAATCATAAAGTTCAGGAAATATCAATATCCGATGAGGCTGTTGTCGTAGAGACCGATAAAAAGGCTATCAAAGGAAAAATGATCATTGGTGCGGATGGGGCAAATTCGGTTGTAAAAAAGCGACTGTTAGATAATAAAATCGAGCGAGAGCATCATAGCGCAGGCTTACGCCAATACTACGAAAATGTAACTGGTTTTCATGAAAAGAACCATATTGAATTACATTTTTATGAAGGTATACTCCCCGGATATTTTTGGATTTTTCCGCTGCCTGATAACCAGGCTAATATTGGGATAGGCATGCTGTCCAGCGAAGTGAGCAAAAGAAAAATAAACCTTAAAGAAAAGCTGGCGGACATCATTCAACATCATCCTAATGTAAAGGACAGGTTTAAAGATGCTAAGCCCTTAGAACCAGTACGAGGTTTTGGATTGCCAATGGGCTCCAAAAAGAGAGCTTGTTCCGGCAATCGTTCTTTGCTCCTGGGTGATGCGGCAAGTCTTATTGATCCTTTCTCCGGTGAAGGAATTGGCAATGCCATGCGAAGTGGTAGAATAGCAGCAGATCATATCCTAAAAGCAGTTGAGTTGAATCGATTTGATGCGAAATTTAATAAGCTTTACGATAAGGAAATTTATTCAAAGATGTGGAAGGAGTTTCGTTTTAGCTATTATCTGAGAAAGCTAATGAAGCACCCGAGAATATTCAACTTTTTACTCAACAAAGGAAGCCAAAGCAAAGCGGTACGAATTTTATTAACTTCTATTCTCGATAATCGGGATTTTAAAAAATCAATAATTAGTCCTTCGTTTTATTATAAACTTTTATCCAGTAGTTTTTACAAATAGCAGGGCTTTGCCAAGCCTAATCGAACAGTTACCAGAGCCACATCCAAAACAAAACAAAACAAAACAAAATGAAACAAACTTTGAACAGCCAACGACTTTACTCACTCGATGCTTTACGGGGTTTTGATATGTTCTGGATCATAGGAGCAGAAGAAATTTTTCATAAAACTGCAGAGATTACAGATTCCCCCTTTTGGCATAGCTTGGCTCATCAATTTGTTCATCCGGACTGGCATGGATTTGCTTTCTATGATTTGATATTTCCGCTATTTCTTTTTTTGGCAGGAGTCGCTACCCCTTATTCTATCGGGAAGCAAATAGAAAAAGGGAAAGACAGGCAATCGCTACTTTTTCGTGTTATCAAAAGAGGTTTGATCCTCGTGCTTCTGGGTGTCATTTATAATAATGGACTGAAAATTATGCCGCTGGAGGAGATCCGATTCGGTAGTGTCTTGGGAAGAATCGGGCTGGCCTATATGTTTGCCAATATCATTTATCTGTATACCAAACAACGAGGGCAAATAATCTGGTTCGCCGCTCTCCTTATTGGCTACTGGCTACTGCTCCTATTTAACTCCACTCCCGGTTATCCCATGGGCGATTTGACCATGGAAGGCAATTTCGCTTCTTACCTTGATACTTTGATTTTACCAGGTAAATTGTACCTCGGCGTACATGATCCGGAAGGTTTAATATCCACGATCCCTGCTATCTCTACAGCTTTGCTTGGTATCTATGCGGGGAATTTATTAAGAAATACAAGTCTTGAAAAGCGCAAAGAAACAGCCATCCGCATTGTCGTCACTGGCATTATTTTGATTATCGTAGCCCAGGTATGGAACCTTGTTTTTCCAATCAATAAAAACCTGTGGACGAGTTCTTTTACTTTACAATGTGGCGGAATAAGCATGCTATTATTGGCTGCTTTTTATTATATCATAGACATATTGGAATATAAAAAATGGGCATTTTTCTTTAAAATTATCGGTATGAACTCCATTTTAATATACATGGCAGGTTCATTTATCAATTGGTCTTATACTACTTCAGCATTGTTCGGATGGTTGGGTCAAATAGTAGGCGAACCTTATAATGCAGTTGTTATGGTTTTTTGTTTGATTGCCGTTCAATGGGGCTTTTTGTATTTTTTGTATAAAAAGGGGGTATTTTTGCGGGTTTGATATTACAACGAATTGGGATAGGTATAATACGAGATTTAACTGCTAATAAAAGTAATGAAAAAACACCAGCTGTGCTCCTACTTACAATTACCTTTTCAGTTTGAAGAAAAGAAACTTGTCCATGATCTTGCATTAATGATTGAAAATCAATGGATTCCACACTATAATAAATCAGACTATAAGGGAGATTGGAATGTCATTCCCTTATATGCCAAAGAGGGAGATGGTACTAATATATTTGCACTGAACAGTAATGATTCAGCCATTATCGAAACGCCGATAATGAAAGACTGTCTTTATTTTAGAGAAGTCATTCATCATTTCAAATTTCCCATACTTTCGGTCAGGTTATTTCGGCTAGGTGTTGGGGCAGAGATCAAACCACATCGTGACTATCAACTAGGTTACGAGGACAATACCTTTAGATTGCACATTCCTATAGCTACTAATGATGACGTTCATTTTATATTGGATGGTGAAAGGCTTCAAATGCAACCGGGAGAATGTTGGTACACCAACGTAAATTATTTTCATTCGGTGACTAACAAAGGAAATTCAGATCGCATTCATCTGGTCATCGACGGAGAGAGAAATACCTGGTCTGATGAATTGTTTTTTTCATTAGCACCGGAGGAAAGTTTTATCCCAAATCCTGATCAACCTATTTCTCCAGCCAATATAAAACGGATGATTGAAGAGTTGACAGGCAGAGAAGAACCTGGAGCTAAAGTACTCATCGTTGAACTTCAGGGGAAATTGGACAGGCTTGAAAATATTGAAAAATAGTAAGCGAAACTTTGTGTTTTAATCTGGCAGAGTGGCAGGACGGAAGGAGTCAAACATCTAGTGCCTCAGGAATTAAATTCCAGACCGTTTATACTCGTTCTTTTCCGCCCGCACTTCTCCGTAATTCGCTTTACAATTTCACTACCTTCCCGCTCCACCAGCCCTTTTCCGTTCGGACATTGACAAAGTACATCCCGGCAGGAAACTGCGCTATGGACAAAGTATGCGAATGCAGATGATGAGCTCTGAAAAACTGTATGTCCTCCACCCGCTTACCTGAAGAATCAAAGATTTGAATACCGAGTAAGGTATGGGCTTCTCCGGTATCAATTGTCAACTGATCAGTAGTCGGATTGGGGTAAATGCGTAACGCTGCTTCCGATATGAGGGGAAAAGGTTCTTCTACCGCTGTAAAAATAGAATCACAAAAAGGCTCCAGGCAGCCGATGCTATCGGTCTTGATCACCCAGACATTTTGATAGGTACTATCTGCCCAGGGACCGAAGGAATCACCGCAGGCTACGTAGCCGCCATCGGGGGCTTCAGTGACAGCATGGAAAAAATCTATAGCCACATCCGCCGGAGCTGAATAATATTTTCGGAGCCAGAGCAGTTCGCCAACCGAATCAGTAGATGCCATAAGACCATATTGTCTTCTCCCACTACCTGGAAATAGAGGATCTATCTCATAACCGACAAATACAATATTTCCCGACGACGTAACAATTCCTTCATCAGAATACATCCCAAAATTATTCCCATAGGTTTTGTCCCAGATGACTTCGCCTTCAGGATTATATTTTGTTAATGAATATTCTCTAAAATCTGTAGCGGCAACAAAATCCTCCTTAAAATGTACGATTCGACCACCACTCAGGTAATTACCATCCTCCAATCCGATTATCCATTTATGGAAATTTGATTTGATCAGGCTGTCCGGTTCGGAAGGATAAAACTGTATCCATTCCTGCTCCCCCTGAGCATCTACTTTTAGAAGTAATTTATCGTCTATTAAAATATCATCCCCTTTATAATAATCCCAATACCTTCGAAAACCAAGCATAAGGAAACCACCATCTATTGTTTGTACCAGAGACATGCCTTCATGAGTAATATTTGAATTCGGAGTATAATGTTTATAATATTCCAGGTTCCCTACACTATCCATTTTCATTAAGTAAATACGGGTATTATAATTATCACTAAATACCCAGCCGGTTACGGCAAAGCCACCGTCAGCAGTTTTGATTGCTTTACCTGTACCCTCCAATAATGAAGTGTTACCATAATCCTTAGTCCATATCGTGTCAAGGGTTTCATTATTTATTTCAGCCAAAAAAATTTGAGTGTCGTAATTTTGACCAAAAATAGAACGAGTGCCCTGAACAAATAAAGAGTCATTTTCTTTTTTAAAAATATACCGAATAGTAGCAGACTTATTTTGACCTGCACCGATAGATTTTTGTTGGAGAAGATTGCCAGCACTATCGATTTTTACGAAATAAAAACTATTGTTTACTATATTCCCATTTAGGGCTTCTCCACCCCCTAAAAGGTAACTGCCATCCAGCCTACAAATATCCAAGGGAGATTCCGGTCGATGTAAATAATCATATTGATTATCAAAATAAATTATCTGCGCATTTATAGGAAAAGAAATTATTAATACCAGATAATAGAGTACTATTTTCATAAGTAAGATTTAAAAGGAGGCTTACAAATCTGAAAGCCTCCTAAATTTAGTATTATCTTATTTAATAAACAATAATTTTCCCTGCTCATTCTGTCCTTCACTTGTCTGAATCCGATATAGGTAAGTACCGGGATTTAAGTTCTCCGGTGTCCAGGTAATCGTTTGTTCACCTTTCTGGATCTCATAATGCCAGAGTATTCGACCCAATAAATCGGTTATAAGAATAGTGGCTGGTTTATCATTTGCTAATTCAAAAATAACTTCTTTATTAAATGGATTAGGATAGACCTTAGCCCTTTCCGCTTGTTCGGGAATATCTCCTCCATTCTCAGGTGCAAAAAATTGAGCGGGCGGAAGTTCCAATGGTACAAGAGGCGTATAAATGCCATTATAATAGTAGTCCAGCATATTGGCATTTTCAGCTACACTGGTGTTTGCCGTTTTATAAGTCAGTAAATCATCTAAAGTGCTTTGTGGAAGATCATACCAAGGATCACCTGCCAGCCCGGCCTGGATCAATAGATCATGGTAGGCCATAAAATCAATGGATTCGGGATCGCTACCACTGACAAAAGACATGGCGGTATTGGCTTTTGAATAGTCCTGCTCTGCCAGATATGTGGTAAGCAATAATCGCTTGTCTGCTTCTTCTGTCCTGCCAGCCAGCAGATTAATGATCGTGTCCAGTTCGATCAAATTCACCGAATCCGGTATTTCGTAAGTATCCCAGTGAAGAAAATACCGCATCACGCGATTACGGTCAGCGATCTCCTTTGGAGAATTATTATAGGCTGTCCATACTTCCGTAAAGCATGGAGGTTCCGGACAGTCTTCTGTCATTAAACCTGCACAATGGTCTATACTAGGATCACTTTGATCATAATTAAAATCGACATTAATATCCACACAATCTCCATCAGCCGGATACATATTCCCTGCTTTATCATAATAACTAAAGACAATCTGCGAATAAATATCTGTGGTCTCTTCTCCTGGATTAGATCCGGAACAAGCATCCTTAAAGCGGTTGTCTGCTTTTTCTTCACCTTGCCCAGGTTGTCCCTGAGCAGCCAAGGCACCGGCGCCTGTTGTTTTTTCTAAAACTCTCCAACTAATAGACTTGATGTCGTCGTAGGTATTACATGGAGCGAGCAAAGCAGCATTATTATTCTGAAACTGGCTGCCCACAAACAAATCTTCAAAGGTATTTTCTTTGACTTCTCCTCCATTGCCAGCAGACTGATCTACTATAAGACCAAATCTACCGCCAGGATATATACCTATAAAGTTGTTGAACGCTATGCTAAATGCATTGGACTGAGCGCAAAAGATACCCCAGCCAGTAGGATCAATATTGGTAAAATTATTCTTTGTAATCTCAGCCCCTGTACTGTTCCTCAGGTTTAGTCCCTGGATCACTTTATCAAAATTATTATTCTTTAGATCAACGTTGTTTCCAACCGGAGTGCTGATGTAGGAGAGGGTTTCAATACCTATGGTGAGATCCTTAAACTCTGTGGGGTTGCTTTGGGCATTAGTGCCGACCACGGAATACCTGGAAGCGATACTTTCAATACCGGTTCCCCTTATATCCGCGTCGAGGTTTGGGTTTCCTGTGAAGCTGTTACCTACAAAATTTACATTTTGGATGTTTTCCATCACTACATGCGCCCGTGTACCCAATGGTCGCCCGCCACTTATCTCTTCTTCACAAAATGAATTCAAATCCAGCATAGGCTGATCGCAAATTAAATTACAGTTTTCTACCCTGTTCAGGCTGGTTTTGGTTCTGTAATGCATTACGATACCTTCCCTATTATTCAGAAACTCCGAATCTCTGGCATACAAAAAAGCACCTCCCTGATGATTGTGGGTATCGAATTTGGAAGAGTTGATTGAATATCCGGTGGTCAAAGGAACGCCATTTATATAATCCCATTCCGATTCTACTGTTTCTGTATTTGTTTCATATTTAAATTCATCCAGTAATACGGCCACTACCGCATTTTCTATTTTGGAGTCTTCGCTGATATAAGCACGACCCTGGTAGAAATATATTGGACTCTGGAACGGAGTACCTTTGACCATAATCCCATCCCACATTTGTTCTCCGCCACAGGCGTTTATTCCTTTTAGGGTCGCTCCCTTTATACGCAGTACTCCTCCTTTTTCCACTGAGATTCCTATTGGTTTTATTTCGCCAATTCCGAATGTTAGTCTGCTGTTTGCAAATTCGATATTGATCCCCCCTTGCGTACCCGTTCCATCAATATTTAATGTTTTCCCTGCCGGAACAATTACCAGGCTATTTACTTTCCGGTCAGTACTCCAATAATCGTCACCCGGATTAGAACCGATAATATAAGTATGATCCGGTTCATTAATATCATCCGGCCCGTCATAGACGATATCACTGGCACAATTTGGTGCGAGTTTGACGAAGCTGTAGGCTTCAATTTCTTCATCGCCGGGGAGCTCTATCTCTGTATTTCCACATACGAGAATTCCCCCATCATTTGTGAGTGTCATTCCAAATAGACAATTACCTTCCCCTTGCCCTACAAAATGATATCTCCATATCACATCAAATCCGGGATTCAGCTTCACGAGAAAGTTTGAAAATAGGGAAGTTACGTCAGGCATTGGATTGGACGGAGGATCGGCAAAACCTTTGTCGGAAGTAGTACCTCCAAAATATATATTTCCATCATCGTCTTCGGCTATCGGAGTGTTAAAGTCACCGCCACTCAAATGCCCGGTATGTTTTGCATTAGCCAAGGTGCCCCCTGATGTTAAACGTAGTAAATAACCTTCCCCGTCAAGGTAGTCGTGATAATGATTTCCACAATCATCACTGATCATAAAATGCGGTTGATTCGGAGCATTTTCATTGTTTTGCAAAGACCAATGAGATTGCAATCCCCGCCACATAAACAGTGTATTTGCCCAGCAACCTACTAAAATATCTCCATTTTTAGATAATAAAATTTTTCTGCCGATATCCCGGGAATTAAATTCAAAATTGTCATCAATTACGGGAGACTCACAACAATTCGCACCTGGGTCTGGCTGTTGAATACAGCCGGGGGTATTATTGAGCATTGTTTTTCCTGGAGTACAGGGGCCGTACTCAGCAGTAAATTCCCTGGGGAAAAGGCTAAACAGGGATGGGTTGGGATTCGCAGGATCAACAACAGAATTAAATTTTTTCAGCCAAGCCAAATTGAAATTGGAATATAATCTTCCAACGATAATATCTGTATCCAATTTTTGTACGGTTACCCCCTGCGTCATAAGGCCATCAGCATTAAAAAGGCCATTACTTGAAAATGAATTATCGGCTATTTGTTCACTACCGGTAAAGATAATTTCATTCCCACTTCCTATAGGAACGACTTTAATATCCCGAATTTCGTCTTTACCTCCGAAGCTCCCGGCATAGGTTTTATGTTGAATATATACGCCGTTTTTATCAAACTTTGCGATTAATGCATCACTATTTGATACGCCACCGATGTAAATTTCTTCTACGCCCTGAGCGTTTTTTGCAATATCAATACTATTTCCTGAGTCAATTGATGGAGTAGCTCCATTTATGATATGGATGCGTTTTGCAAATTCAAGACCCAAGGTCGATTTATTTAACTTAGCTAATATAATGGCACTCCTACCTGGCGAATCCTGATCATCTTTTGAACCGACAAAATAGAACCCATCCTCACCCTCAACTAAATTTCGAAAGTCGCCCCTGCGAAAATCTGAGCCAAAATCTATTATACCATCTGCAAGCACAGTTCCCTTGGCACTTATCATAACCCAGGAAGGAAGCAAGCGAACCCCAGAAGGTGCAGGAAAAATAGTACCCTCAGAAAAACCAACGGACAAAAAATTTCCTTCGCTGGTTTCGATAACATCAAGAGCCCAGTCTTCGTCATCATCATGGCTTACCTTAGGAATATCAACGCTTAGACTCCATTGAATAGGAGGTGTTCCGTCATATTGTGCATTAGCTAAAAAGTTTAAAATCAGGAATGAGAATAATAATAAATGTTTGATTTGGCAAAGTTTACCTTGCCGGTGTTTTTGAGTTAACATAATTTTTGTTTTTTATTTTAAAAATTTAATAAAGAAATGCAGGCTCCTCTGCAGGAGAACCTCTGGAATTAAAGTTTCCGATCAATTTAATAGTAGATTTCATTGGCAAAATTTATTTTTAATGAGATAATTATCCAACAAGCCATTTTTGAGCGATAAAGTTATTGATAATGCGATGTTGTCGTAATCAGATAATTAAGGTGCAATCAAATATGTACTGCTCAGTAATATATTTTTGCCTTAAAGGGCAGATTTAACGCTTACTCCATTTAGGGTTTTCAGCAATCCCTTTTCTTGTCTAGACAATATCTTATAGTGCCATCTTTCGATCGCTTATATTTTTCCAGTCGTGTTTTCTTTCTCTTAAATAATTACAGCTAACTCTCTTTTTCTCGTGAAAAGAAAAAGTGAAAAGAAAAAGTGAAAAGTGAAAAGTGAAAAGTGAAAAGTGAAAAGTGAAAAGTGAAAAGTGAAAAGTGAAAAGTGAATTTTCAGAATCACGTTTTCAATAGCTTATATTACAAACGTACATAATATTAGTTAGACAACAAAATATTATTAGAATTTATTTCGCTGCATTTCAATTTTACCATTTGCTCATTTGTTGTGTTTTAAAATCACGAATGCACAAATTTAAAACGAATAGTTAGCAGCTCCATACCTGCTTTGATGCAGATCATAAATTGAGATTGCAATACTTCAATTTTGATCAGTCGCTAGATTTTTGCCTGTTTATCTGATTTTGGCTATGCTATTTGATATACTATATCAAGCCAGCGCTAGATTTTTTCACTTATACTTCAGCTATTTTTTCAGTCCATACAAGGGTATGCACTGAAAAATGAGCTTCGTCTAAGCAAAAAATTGCCAGTTTCCGGCTCGAAGCCCAAACTCCAAACAGGAACTTATGATGTGTTAACAGGAAAAATGCTTGTTGACCCTTAAAATTTCTAAAAAAAAGAGGTACGATCAAAACTAAAACAAAGTAGTAATTATAAATAAATTAACAATAATAATTCAAAAATTTTATTGCTCGTATTTTAGGTGATAATTTCCTGTCATTCTCCCCTCCCACTCCACCAAATACTCACACACATGCCGCTCCCCTTCTCCATTAAAATCTGCCTCAGGTTCCGGTAACATCTCCTCAACTTTCAAATATGCTGGCACCTTTGAAATCAGTTTCGCAAAAAGCTGTACCAATAAAGGACTGGTAAAATCTATATACTGCGGCTTATAATCATCAGATGATGATCTTGGTTTTTTGTCTGTTTCAAAATCGAGAGAATTAATGGTTACAAAAATCCTTTCTGGTAAAAGCAATGCTATCCTCCATTGATTTAATCGGAGAAAATAACTCGCCTGGCTTTCCGCATTTAATTTCTCCGGTAGTATTTCTTTTGGAACCCCCCACCCTCTTCTTCGTATTATCAGGTGATTTCCCACAGAAATACGAGGCAGATGGATGATGCCCTGTTTATCTTCTTGTACCAATCGATTATCTAAAATATCAGTCAAAATATCGGGCCCGACCAGTTCATAATTAAAAGTCGCTAATAGCTGATACATCGGGCTACGGTTGTCCAGGGCTTCAAATCCATAATCAAAAATGACTACCCGTTTGTTTTGTTTTTTATCAAACAATTCAATGGAATCTCCTGACTCAGCCAGGTGGATTTCCAAGTCAATAATCGGCACCTGATTTTTCTTAGTCGTTTTGTTTTGGCTCCCCGGTATTTGAATTTCCAGAGCAAGCAGTTCCGGATGTATATTTGGATTGTAAATCGAAGCATCCACGTTTTCAACCCAAAGCGCTGAATTATTTATTGCCTCATTATTATCCTGTATTGCTTTGGTCAGTGCTTCAGGGAACAGGTGTAGAAATCTCCCAAACATTTTTCCATAGCCCATAAAGGCAGTCTCTACATAAGCTTTTGTTGTTTTATTGTTTTTATATAATTGTAAAAAAGTGGCTTTTGAAATATGTTGGTCTTTAGGATCTTTTTCCAAAACAGGGAAGGCAGAAATATCCAAGTGAAAATGATCCAGACTCTCCCAGCTTCCTTTCTCTATCAGTCGAGCTAAAAAATCTTTTCGTTTATTTATTTCTAGCGCCTCTATGAACGGCGCTTCTGTCAATGGATTTCTAAAATAATCTTCATAAAAGGATAATAAATCAATTTTCCCTTCCTGATAATTCGCTTTGAAAAAAGTAAGGTATTTTTCTTTGGAAGCATTATAATAAAAGGGGCTTAATAAATTTGTCAATTGTTCCATTTCTTCAGCAATAGCCTCAAAATCACTTTTAACAAATCGACTATCTACTACCTGGCATACATCCTCATAGAATATTTGTTCTCTGCTAAGCTCAAATTTTACAGCCAAAATATTTTTCAATTGATCCGAGGTAGCGACTTGCTCCAGGTCTTTTAGCGCAGTGATTTCCAGCAGTTTTTCAATAATACTTTTAAGACAATCAAAAGCTTTTTGTTGTACGGTTGCCCGGGTATAGATATCTCCATTTTCAAAATCCTCCATCCAGTTTTGTACAGCTCTAATCGAATCAGCAAATTCCTTTAATAAAATATCCTCTGGGTAATCTTGCAATAAGCCAAGCAGTTTAGCGGGCCACTGCGGATCTAATCCGGAGAATGGCCAATCCCATTCAATAAAACCATAATCGATCAATTGCAAAACATATTGAGCTAAATCGGCAGGGTCAGCTGCTACATTTTCAGCGAGCATATTTACAAAACCGAAAAAGGTAAAATCAGCTTTGTCATCGCTCAGACTTTCGACCATAAAATCAATCAGCACATTTTTTTCAAGGAGCTGGATAGATTCGACATTCCTGGTATTGAGTAAGAATTTCCATTCGGCCTGGGCAGCCAGACTGTTGTCCTCCGACTGCATACGGGCAGGGTTAAGCCTGACTTTTAGTTG
>JBLHJZ010000057.1:0-12704 GCA_047619515.1 Saprospiraceae bacterium
GCCAGGATATGGGTTTTCACTAAAGGCATATTCAAAGCGCTTTTTCAAGCTATTTATCACTTGCCTGGTGCAGTAAACAGGCATATCCTTTTGATAGCGAAAGTTGAAAGGTCTGACGTCGTCCAGCCCAATTACATGGTCATTATGTTCGTGTGTGATCAGCACACTATCAATATCAACTATCTTGTTTTCTAGCATCTGCTGCCGAAAATCAGGCCCCACATCGATTACAATATTTTTTCCATTGACCGATATCATCGCTGCCGTTCTTAATCTGGTATCCTGAGGATCCAAAGAAGTGCAAACTTCGCAATCACAAGCAATCACAGGGACTCCCTGAGAAGTACCGGTTCCGAGGAAGGTAATTTTCAAATCAGGCAGGGTTTTCAACTTCAGCTTTATCTCTTTCAGAAATAACTTTATTAGTTAACACATTATAATACTCAAGCGATTTATCATCCAATTGAGATTCATCGATTTCAATATTGCTGATGATGTCAAATAAACTATTGATACGAGCTTCCGTATCAAAAAACTTATTAATGACAGCTATTTTGCGGTCTTCTACTATTGCATACCCGGACTGAAAGTTACCCCGCTCATAACGGATCGTATATCCGATAACTTCTAATAACCCTTCAATTTTCTTTAATTGATGTTTGGTGTATTTAAACATTGTATTTATCGTATTTTAAAAAAGCTACCTTATCTTCGCAAAACAAGACTTACAAATATCGCAAAATTTATTTTACTTTGAGCAGTTATTATAGTACTTAATGCGTTTTAAGGGATGAGGTACAAATAAATTGACAGCGTTTGGCCCGAATGACAGAATAGAATTATTTAAACTTAAAAAAAATCGGTATGTTTCGAGAAATATTATTGATAGGTACACTGCTGACCTTTTTGCTTTTAAATATAGCTGATGCCCAGGAGCAGCGTTTTAAGGCCGGGGTGATTTTGGCAGCTAATCTGGCGCAGATTGATGGAGACAACTCCGACGGCTATATAAAACTTGGATTCTCTGGAGGGCTACGGGGTGTGGTTATCATTACCGATAAGATTGAATTGAGTATGGAATTGCTCTTTGACCAGAGAGGCAGTCGTTCACAAAAAATATTTGATGAAACCTATTTCCCCTTTAAGATAACTAATAATTACGTTTCAGTACCCATTGTTTTTAATTATCAGGACTGGCTTGATAAATCAGAAGAATATTATAAACTTCATTTTCATGCAGGTTTTTCATACGGGAGGCTAATCAGCTCTACTGTTAAAGATGAAGATGTCGCGGGTTTTTTTGGCCCCTTACGTGATGATTTCAGAACAGATGATATCTCATTACTGATTGGAACGACTTTTTATACTGGAAAACACCTGGCAGTTACTGGCCGGTTTAGCCGGTCTATCACTCCTTTGTATAAAAATGGAGATGGTCCGGTATTAGTGAGAATTCCACTTATCTCGAAATTCCTTACCCTCCAATTGCTTTATATGTTTTGATTGGGTAGCATATTTTCGGCTTTTAGCTTGAATCAAGTTTCCGGCAATAGGTCACGCACTCTTATTTTTTTTAAAAATCCATCACTAATCTGTCACTCAAAATGAATCGAATATTACCAGTTTTGCTTTTGCTAGCCCTTTCCTTGTTTGCCTGTAATAACTCAAAAACAAGCCCGGAAAAACAAACGACTTCAAACCCTGAAGCCTCTGTTCCTCTAGCCCAACATGAACCCTATTTGCCCAGTATCACCCAGGAAGAGATAGAGATACTATGGGAGAAATGCAACCAGATTGACTATCTGTTTTATGACCTACCCATTAGTTCAAGTGTCAATGACAGACCCTCTTCGCAAGCACATATAAGACATATTTCAGATTCACCGGTTCGTGCAGAAGTTAAAAAAAGGTGTAAAAAACCTATCGGAAGGCTTTTTTATAAAACAGACGGTGAAGATCTGATAGAAGCGGAGGCATACTTCAGCGGGGGTTGTGCGTTTTTCGTTTTCTTTAAAGGCGGGAAAGAGACCTATTGTAATTTAATGACTCCTGATGGTGTTAATCATTTTAATCAGATAATTGCAGCTGCTAGCGGCAAAATGCCTGCCGAATGAGGAAAAGATATGCGGTCATTGATCTGGGTACCAATACTTTTCATTTATTGATTGCAGAAAAGAATGCCTTGGGTACTTTCAATGAATTATATCGAAACAGATTTTTTGTAAAGCTAGCTGAAAATGGCATACAAACCATAGGTGATCTGCCATTTGAAAGAGGCTTAAATGCGATCAAAGCTTTTAAAAAAATACTTGAAGAATATGAAGTTTCTACCTTTAATGCTTTCGGAACTGCAGCACTGAGAACTGCCAGTAATGGCCTGGATTTTATCAACAAACTCTATCTGGAAACAGGTATTAAAATCCAACTGATCCCTGGTGACAGAGAAGCCGATCTCATCTACAAAGGAGTACGCCAGGCGGTGGAGCTCAGTAGCGATCAAGCCTTGATTATGGATATTGGCGGGGGAAGTGTGGAATTTATCCTTGCGGATCAGACAGGTGTCAAATGGGCACAGAGCTTTCCAGTCGGCGTATCCGTTTTGTATAATGATTTTCATAAAACAGATCCTATTTCTACCAACGAAAAAGACGTTTTGTTTTACCACCTTAATAAGCAATTATCTCCATTACTGGAACAATTAAAATCCTGTACTCCTTCTACGCTCATTGGAGCATCAGGTACTTTCGATGTATTGGAAAGCATTCTTTGTAAAGTAAAGGTCAATGAGGTTCATGGTTTAGTAAAAGTGGCCGACTTCTATCCAATTTATGATCAGCTGCTTAAAACCAATCTTCAGCAGCGATTCAAAATGCCTGAAATTCCAGACTCCCGGGCGGAAATGATTATTGTTGCTCTCCTTCTTATCCATTTCATTTTAGAAAAAACGGCTATTCAAATGATCTCTGTTTCCGCCTATGCGATGAAAGAGGGAATGCTCCTTGAGTTAATGGAGGCTGATCCTCAGCACTAATACAACCTTGACCAATAAATATTTAGACTAACCTAAATAAATATTTTATAATGCCTAAATTTTGCTTATTTTTGCAGGTATAATCAAATAACGGAGATAATTTTAGTCCGAAAGATAAAATGACAGAAATTCTGGACACCTTATATACGTTTACGCATGAAGTCTGGGCTATCAGAGCTTTGATTGCCTCCTCTCTGGTAGGTATTACTTGCGGGGTACTGGGATGTTTTATCGTATTGAGAAACATGGCTTTGATCGGAGATGCCTTAGCACATGCGATATTACCAGGGGTCGTAGTAGCCTTTTTGATCTTTGGGTATAGCGCTTTAGGTTTTTTTACCGGAGCAGCAATAGCCGGTTTAATTTCCGCTGTAGGAATTACCTGGATTCAAAATAATGTAAAAACAAAGAATGATGCCGCCATAGGTATTGTCTTTACGGCGATGTTTTCGCTTGGTGTCATGGGTATTTCGAGGATTAGCAGAGAAGGCGTGCATTTAGATTTACAGCATTTTTTATTTGGACAAATACTCGGCATATCAGATGAGGATCTCTATCTGACAGGATTTGTAACGGTATATGTTTTAATAAGTATCGCTGTTTTTTATCGCTATTTTTTTGTTACTACTTTCCAATCTGTGATAGCAGAAACTATGGGTATTTCAGTCACGGCTGTCCATTATTTCCTGATGCTGCTTCTTTCCTTTGCGGTAGTCTCCTCCTTACAGACTGTAGGTGTAATTTTAGTAGTAGCCATGCTGATCACTCCGGCTTCAACGGCCTTGTTGTTATCGGATCGATTAAACAGGGTATTGATAATCGCCGGAGTTGTTGGATTTATCTCTGCGGTATTGGGAATGTTTTTGGCAAATATTTTTGAAACGACACCTGGTCCTGCGATGGCTGTTACTGCTACTATTATTTATTTGCTGACGGTATTTTTTGCACCTAAACGAGGATTATTATTTAAATTTTTTAGAAAAAGAAAATTACAATCAAAAATTGAGCTGGAGGATACTTTAAAACAAGCACTCAAACTTCATGAAAAAGGAACCTTGGCCTTCCCCTCGCTGTTCAATCTTCTGGGTTTTGGAAGTAGCCGGTTAAAAAGCCATTTAAAAAGTTTGAATGTAAAAAGATTGATGATTTACAACAGTGATACGCTCTTGCTCACACCATCCGGAATAGAAAAGGCGAAGCGAATGGTAAGAGCTCACCGGCTTTGGGAAACTTACCTCGTGCAGCAGATGGGTCTTACCGAAGAACAAATCCATGAGGATGCCGAAAAATATGAACACCTCCTGACTGACGAATTGCTTGATGAAGTTGATGAAACTTTAGGCTTTCCGTCTACCGATCCACACGGTTCTCCTATCCCTGCCAAAAAGGGAATTCCTGGTAATCCTTTATTTCAATTAGCGGCCAACCAAAGTGCAAAAATCGCTCAAAAACAAGTCGACAATCAGATCAGTTCAGAGCTCTGGCAACTAAGGCTTTTACCTGGATCCGTTTTTACCATTCATAAAAAAGAAAAAGAGGTGGTCGAAATTCTTGTTGGTGAACGGACGATCAAAATTCCGAAAGGGATTGCTCAACGGATTAATGTGGACATTTAGATTTGCTGCATGATAAAACAACTATCAATTATCTTAATTTCGTTCATATGCTCTGGAGTAATTATAGCGTATCTGTTTTTTAATTTTACAAATTTTAGAATAGGTGATAAGATACATTTTCAATCTGAAGATGGAACTTTTACATATATGTGTATGCCTTCTAAAGGGAGGGATTATAAATCATTGGAGAGATCTTTTGAAAACTACAAAAAGGAGAAAAATATTCAAACTAATCTCAAATTGTATAGGACTACAAGTATAAACTATTTTGAAATAGGCAGATGGTGTGAATATAAAACGCTCCCAGAATGGCAATATCCTTATTTAAGCCCTTCGAGTCGATAATTGTAGTTAACGTATATTTTAAAAAACGTTAGAAAGGATAACAAAAAACGTGCTTTTTCAAGAAATTGGAAAAGCGCGTTTTTTATGCTGTCCAATTTTAATTAATTGGTACAGATTTTTGCATTTTGACAATATGTGCTTTTGTAGCATCATTCTCCACATTGAGGGCAAAAGAATAAGATCCCTGAGAAGTTCGTCCCCCCTACTCCTCTTCCTCAGAAGCCCCCATCTGATTATCATCTTCCAATTTATCAAAAAGAGAATTGAGTCGATACATTTCATCGAGGGTATCATCCAGATAAAACTGAAGCTCAGGTATTCTTCGCATGTGTTTCCTGACCCGGGTTACAAATGCTTGCTTGAGTTGATGGTAATTTTGTTCCATCAGCAAGATCACCTCTTGCTTATTATCAGTATTAAAGACACTGAGATATATTTTGGCAATACTCATATCCGGGCTCATTTTAGCGGAAGTTACGGTCACCAATACTTCGTGTCCGTAGATTAGCCCTCCTTCTTGTTGTAACAGAATACCAAAATTCCGCTTTACTATTTCTGTCACCTGCTTTTGCCGCTTACTTTCCATTTTTATTATATTTGATCTAAATTTGTGCAAAGATAAAAAATACTCAAGTAAGACTCTATGATATTATTAAATTTGCAGTAATCTATCAAGAATCATTGAACAAACCGCTTAACATATTAGATAGTTCCATCGAATACCTGAAAGGGGTAGGGCCCGCTCGTGGAGAAATGCTTAAAAAAGAATTGGGTCTTTTTACCTTTCGGGACTTATTAATGCACTTTCCTTACCGGTATGTGGATAAAACCCAGTTTCATAAAATCCGGGATATCAGCGCTCAAAGTGATGTAGTCCAACTCAGGGGTATCCTTCGGAGACTAGACTCCATGGGCGACGGTCGAAAAAAAAGGTTGATTGGAAAATTTCGGGATGACACAGGAGCTATCGACCTGGTTTGGTTCAAAGGTGTTTATTGGCTCGAAAAAAACCTGGTGATCGGCAAAGAGTATGTGGTCTATGGCCGTATCAATTCTTTTCAGGGAAGAATCAACATTCCTCACCCGGAGATTGAAGAAGTTACGGCGGCTAATAGCGATAAAGCCAATACTTTTGCCCCTGTTTATTCTTCGACCGAAAAGCTCAATGCAAAAAATCTCGATGCCAAAGGTCAGCGAAAGCTCGTCGAGTTGTTATTTGAAAAAATAACAGAAAAAGAGGTTTCCGAAAACCTTCCAGCCTATTTACTGGAGAAATTCAATTTTATAGCGCGTTTTGAAGCAATAAAGAAGATTCATTTTCCGCAAACGCAAAAAGAACTGGACGCTGCCCGAAATCGGTTAAAATTTGAAGAGCTGTTCTTTTTACAGTTACGTTTATTGCAAATTCGTCGTCGAAGGAAAGATACAATCAAAGGATTCCGGTTTCCTACCATAGGTGAATACTTCAATCGATTTTATAAAGAAAAACTTCCTTTCGAACTGACAGACGCTCAAAAAAAAGTGCTCCGGGAAATCAGAAAAGATCTGGGCATCGGTTTCCAGATGAACCGCTTGCTACAGGGAGACGTGGGAAGTGGCAAGACTATCGTGGCATTGATGTGCATGTTGATCGCTTTGGATAATGATTTCCAATCGGCGCTCATGGCACCTACCGAAATCTTAGCCCAACAGCATTATATTTCTATCTCCGCGTATGTCGAAGGATTGGGTATCAAAGTAGGATTTCTTTCAGGAAGTGTAAAAGGTAAAAAGCGAAAAGAACTTTTAAAATTATTGGAACAAGGAGAAATCCATATCCTTATCGGTACGCACGCACTGCTGGAAGATCCGGTAATATTTAAAAACCTTGGCTTGGCGATCACCGATGAACAACACCGGTTTGGTGTGGAACAGCGGTCGCGGTTGTGGAAAAAAAGTATTAAGCTACCTCCTCATATTCTCGTGATGACTGCTACGCCTATCCCCCGGACTTTAGCAATGACCTTGTATGGCGATCTTGATGTCTCTGTCATTGACGAATTACCACCTGGGCGTAAAGATATCAAGACAATCCATCGGACAGAAAATCATAGGCTAAGGGTAACGGGTTTTATAAAAGAAGAAATTGCGAAAGGCCGGCAGATATATGTGGTCTTCCCGCTGATTGAAGAATCCGAAAAACTGGATTTGCAAAACCTGGAGCAGGGCTACGAAAATTTACTCCGGGATTTCCCAATGCCCGATTACCAGATCAGCATCCTCCATGGCCGGATGAAAGCTGCGGATAAAGAGTTTGAAATGCAACGTTTCGTAAAAGGAGAAACGCAGATCATGGTCGCCACCACTGTTATCGAAGTCGGCGTCAATGTCCCTAATGCTTCGGTGATGATTATTGAAAACACGGAACGATTTGGGCTTTCCCAGCTCCATCAACTTCGCGGCCGGGTCGGTCGTGGAGCAGAACAATCCTATTGCTTATTGATGTCGAGCTTTAAACTATCTTCGGAAGCCCGGGAGCGGATTCAGACCATGACCCGAACCAATAACGGCTTTGATATCGCCGAAGCAGATCTCCGGCTCCGGGGGCCTGGGAATATCGAAGGTACTCAGCAGAGTGGTATTCTAAATTTCAAAATTGCGGATCTCGCTAAAGATGGAAAAATTCTCCAGACAGCCCGCGAGGTTGCTGCCCGAATTCTTGATAATGATCCTGCGTTGGAAAAACCGATCAATCAACGGTTGAAATATTTCATCGCTTCGCAGGGTAAGCAATTTAAACATTGGAGTTTGATAAGTTGAGGGCAATGAAAAGGGTTCGGTGCTTCTACAAGACTCCCCACAAGATTTCGTAGCATTGCTAATTTCCAATAAAGTCTATAAAATGCCGAATTTTCTTTAATTCTTCTACTCAAAGCGTTAAATACAAGACGCTTTGTTAATTTCAGGTTAATCTTTTAGTAAGATTGCGATAAATGTAGTAAATTGGTTTATGTGTCAAATTCAGGCACGAGATGGAACCATACAAACGTTTATGACATTAATAAAAATCGCAGGAAAACAACTCACAGCCATGGGTCTCACTATGGTACTCTTTACAATAATTACGGGAATCTTAAGTGCTAATAGCATTCAGCCTTCGCAAGCCAGTATACAAGAACCTTCTAGTGATAATTTCACAGAAGGCCCTCATGTTTTTTATAAAAAAGGAAAAATATATGTGAAAAATGTTCACTTCTCCTCTCTTGGCGCAACCCTTGAAGAGCAATCATTCAAATCAAAAAAAGATATTCCTATATTAACCTGCACCGTAGATAATCCGGAAAAAACTTCCTTTAGCATTCAGATAGATAGCGATTATAACTCTCCTCCCAGTCAATACCCTCAACCAGATAAATTATTTGCGATCTCAGATATAGAAGGTCATTTTGAAGCTTTCGAAAAAACCCTTAAGGGTAATGGTGTTATCAATGAAGAGCTGGATTGGACTTTTGGAGACGGACATTTGGTATTAGTCGGTGACTTCTTTGACAGGGGGTATAATGTCACTCCGGTTTTGTGGTTAGTGTACAAACTTGAACAACAGGCAGCTCAGGCTGGCGGAATGGTACATTTTATTATCGGTAATCACGAAGAAATGAATATGAGAGGAGATGTACGATATGTAAAAGACCGGTATATCAAAGCCGCAAAAGTCATGAAATCTAGCTATTCGGCCTTATATTCTAATAATACTGAGTTAGGAAGATGGTTAAGAAGTAAAAATGTAATTGAGAAAATTGGTAAGACAATTTTTGTCCATGGCGGATTAAGCCCTCAAATGGCAGCATCCAGAATACGGTTAGAAGAAATGAATGATTATGCCCGCTCCTACTTCGGTACGGATGCATGGAGGTTGGAACAAAAAGGAGGAACTGCCGCCGCTGTTTTTAGTAAAGAAGGGCCAATGTGGTATCGGGGATATTTTATAGCACAACTTTCTCAGGAGACTATTGACCAGACCTTTGATTTGTACGGTGTCAGGTATGTGGTAGTCGGCCATACGATTGTTCCTAAAATTTCCAGTTTATTTGAAGGAAGAGTGATTGGTATTGATGTCAAGCATGACGTTGCTCTTTACAATGAAACCACGAATTCTCTATTGTTCGAAGATGATATAATGTATGCTACAAATGTTAACGGAAAGAAAAGTCATATAGAATTTTTTATGACCGAAAAAGTGGTAGTGGCTGCCTTTAATGCGGTAAAAGCAGGGAATGTTGCCCTGGTTAAAGAATTCATCAAACCAACTAACCGCATCAACAAACATTTTTTTAGTAGCAGGATCACCATGCTACAGGTAGCTATCGCCAGCGACCAACCTGAGGTTGTTCGATTATTGATTGAAAAAGGTGCTGATATAGAATTACTTTCAGAAAACATGACGCCGCTTATGCATGCTATCCAGATATGTAACCAGCCTATATTTGATCTCCTGATCGAATGCGGCGCAGATATTAATGCCTTAAATCTTCAAAAGAAATCTCCGCTATTTTATTGTGCAAAACATGACAATATTGAAATGGCAAAGGTTCTTGTAGACCACGGCGCAAAAATTGAATTGAAGGATGGCCGAGGAAGAACTGCCGCAGAGTATGCACTTAAAAATGACAATAAGAAGATCGCAGTATTTCTGGAAAGTTGTAAAAACTAAACCCTACTTCGAACGGCTTGAAAAAGTGATTCTGCTAAATGATAAAATTTGTTATCCAAGCCTTCTCCATACCTCTTCTGAGCCAGTCGAAAAATGACAAATTAGGTCAAAATCACTAAGCCTAAACCTGCTTACAGCGTTTCTTCTTTTTCAACTTTCTTCTTCAATAAGGATGGCGCTTTAAATCTGGGTCCATGTACCTTTTCCAACTCTTCACATTTTTCTACGAAATTTTTAATCCCATAGTCATTTATATATTGGATTACGCCACCTTTGAAAGCCGGAAATCCGAAACCGTAAATACTACCAAGGTTTGCTTCTGGTACTGATTGGATTATATTTTCCTGCAAACACCAGACAGCTTCTATCGACTGAGCGAATAGAAAGCGATCAATAATATCTTTCTCAGCATAATTGTTTATCCTGTTAGGGAAATGTTCTGCCAGTCCTTCCCAGAGCTTCGGTTGTTCAGGATTGGTATAATCATAAAATCCGCTTTTAGCTGCCTTGCCGGGTCTCGACAATTCGTTGACCATTTTATCGAGGACACTGACTGCCGGATGCTGGATATATTTTGGGCCGTAATTTTCAGCAGCTTGGTTTTCATATTTTAGCCCGAGTTTTAGAGACATCTCATCCGCTAGCGCTAGAGCACCTTTAGGCATACCAGCCTGGATCCCGAGGTTTTCGATCAAAGCCGGTGGGTATCCTTCTTCGAGCATTGTCAAGCCTTCGAGGATATAAGTATTTTGAACTCTCGAAGCAAAAAATCCCCAGCTGTCTTTTACAATAATAGGTGTCTTTCGCATCTTTTTTACAAAATCAAAAGCCCGGGCGATAGTTTCATCAGAAGTTTTTTTGCCTTTCACTATTTCTACCAGTGGCACTTCTTCGACCGGAGCAAAAAAGTGAAGGCCGATATAATTTTCGGGGCGGACAGAAGATGCTGCCAGTTGGGTAATCGGAATTGAAATTGTATTTGACGCTAAAAAAGCATACTCGTCCATATACATTTCCGATTCTTTGGTCACCTTGGATTTCACCATTTCATTTTCAAAAACGCATTCAATCACCAGATCGCAGGTTTTGAAATCTTCAAAAGATTCTGTGGTGATAATATTATTTAAAAATTTATTTTTTTCTTCTTTTGAAATTTCTCCGGCGATAGCAAGTTCTGACAATTTTTGTTCACTAAAATCTTTTCCGCGATCAGCAATACCTTTAGAGACATCTTTCAAGACGACCTCCATACCATTCATGACACAGTTAAAAGCGATACCACTTCCCATACGGCCTGCGCCAACTATACCGACCCGCTTCGGTCTGAATTTTCCAAAGCCTTTGGGTCGGTTTGCTCCTCCTTTAATAGCATTGAAGTCATACCAAAAGGCTTTGATCATATTTTTTGATTCTTTACTCAATAACAAATTGGTAAAATAACGGCTCTCGATCCTGCAAGCGGTGTCAAAATCCACTTTGGAGCCTTCAACCAGGGTACTGAGAATAGCCGAAAAGGCTGGAAAATTGTCTTTGTATCCGTTGGAGAGGCCTGCGGAAATCATACTAATCTCTCCGGCGACGCGATCATTATACGCCGTTCCTTTGGGTATAGCACCATCGTCCATATCCCAGGGTCTGCTGGCAGAAGTCGTGGAGAGAATATAGACTTTGGCCTTTTCCATCAGCTCATTTTTATCAATAGCCAATGCGTCAATAATCCCTGCTTCCAAAGCTTCCTTAGGCATATAACTTTTACCACTCGTCAATACGTCGAAGGTTTTTGTAATTCCCAACAACCACATCATTCGGATTACACTTCCACTCCCCGGCATCAATCCCAGAGAAACCTCCGGATGTCCCAACCTTATCAATGGATCATCAATCACAATCCGATAGTGGCAAGCCATCGCCATTTCAAAACCAGTGCCCAATGCGGTACCATTGATCGCTGCTACGACAGGTACGCCGGGGCTTTCAATATCTCTAAAAAACTGTTTAAGGGTTTGTGAAAATTGATAAACTTCTTCCGCAGACTTAGCATGGTATAAATAGTCTAAATCTCCCCCGGTAAGAAACGTTTTCTTTGCAGAAGTAATGATTACTCCTTTCAGCTTACCTTTATCCTTTTCTTCTTTCAGGTGTTGAAGAACAGGAATAAAGGCTTTGCTTATTTCATGATTAATCACATTCACCAGCCTGTCTTTCATATCGAGGGTCAGTGTTACAATCTGGTCTATATCTTTACTGTAGCGTATCATTGGTGGTGGTATCTGAAGGTTAATTTTAGTACTTGGGTAGTCTTTAATTTTTTGGTTTTGCAAAGCGGTCATTCTTCGATATACTCAGAATGACAGTCTTAACTAATGTCATACTGAGTGAATGAAATGAATCGAAGTATGGCCACTGCTTAAACTCTTTCGATAATCGTCGCAATCCCCATTCCACCTCCGACGCACATGGTTACGAGGCCTGTAGATAAATCTCTTCTTTCCAATTCGTCCAGGAGAGTACCCAGCAACATCGTTCCGGTAGCGCCGAGTGGATGTCCCAGCGCAATAGCTCCGCCGTTGACATTTAATTTATCATCATCGATTTCCAATTCCTTTTGTGTTTTCAGGACAACGGCAGCAAAAGCCTCGTTGACTTCCCAAAGGTCGATATCTTTCGCTTGCATTCCGATCTGAGCCAGCGCTTTTTTACTGGCTGGAGTAGGACCGGTCAACATGATAGTTGGTTCTGAGCCTACTACAGCTGCAGAAATAATTTTTGCCCTTGGCTTCAATCCCAGGTCCTCCCCTATTTTCTTAGAGCCGATCAAAGCCAACGCTGCACCATCTACGATACCGGAAGAATTGCCGGCAGTATGCAAATGATGAATCCGTTCAACAAATGGATATTTTTTTAAAGCCATAGCATCAAAACCACCAAGGCCCATTTTTTCAAAAGCAGCTTTGAGCTTAGCGAGTTTTTCTCTATCCGTGTCTGGTCGAAAATATTCATCCTGCGCTAAAACCAGCAATCC
>JBLHJZ010000058.1:0-12692 GCA_047619515.1 Saprospiraceae bacterium
CAGGATGCTCTGAAATTTGCAGCAACAGAAGTCGCAGATCTAAGTAATTGTTTTCCAATTATTTTATGCTCCTCACGCTTAGGCAATTTGATATAATATTGAATAATAGCAATAGCAAAATCTTTGGTCCGTTTTCGGAATTTGTCATTAAATGAAATTTCATACATAATTAAAAGTTTTACCTATAAGACTCCGAACTGTACTAAATTCCATAAAAAAGGAGACACTTTTTTTAAAAAAATATCAACACGCTCAAATTTTTATAAATAAACCAAAACCAAAATTCGACTCAAAACCCCCTCACCCCTCACTCCTCACAAAATCACCTCTGAACCACTCCTCACCCCTCACCAAATCACTCCTCACCCCTGAATCAAAGCATTTCCTTACAAGCCCGATACAAATCCTGCCAATCTTTCCGCTCCTTAACAATCGTCTCCAGATACTCCTGCCAGATCATAGTGTCCTGTACCGGGTCTTTGACAATGGCTCCGGTAATCCCGGCGGCAAGGTCATTGGCTTTTATAGTCCCATCCCCAAAATGAGTAGCCAGTGCCTGTCCGCTATTGATAACAGAAATTGCCTCTGCGGTGCTCAGCGTACTACTCGGAGATTTAAGCTTGGTTCGGCCATCGGTGCTGGCACCACTTCGTAATTCCCGAAAGATAGTGACCAGTCGCTGAATCTCAAGGATCGAAGCTGTTTTAGCAGGGATGTCCAAGGATGCACCCATCTTTTCGACCCGGGTCTGGACAATATTGACTTCTTCCTCCAGGGTCTTAGGGAGTGGCATCACTACGGTATTAAAACGGCGACGGAGGGCACTTGACAATTCGTTGACTCCTTTATCCCGATCGTTAGCCGTAGCAATCAGATTAAAACCTGGTCGGGCCTGCACTTCTGTACTGAGTTCAGGCACGGGAAGTATTTTTTCAGAAAGAATAGTAATCAAAGCATCTTGCACATCAGAGGGAATCCTGGTCAATTCTTCGATTCGTGCAATCTTTCCGCCTCGCATCGCATTCAAAATCGGACTGGGAACAATGGCGTCCATGGACGGCCCTTTGGATAATAAATGGGCATAGTTCCAACCATAGCGGAGCGAATCCTCGTTCATCCCCGCAGAGCCCTGCACCAATAACTTCGAATCTCCGCTGATAGCAGCCGCCAAATGTTCGGAAACCCAGGTCTTTGCCGTTCCAGGGATACCAATCAGCAAGAGCGCCCGATCCGTGACCAAGGTCGCCACTGCGATTTCAATGAGTCGTCGATTACCAAAATACTTAGGCTCGATTACTGTCCCATCCTCCAGCGTTCCACCCATGAGGTAAGTCACTACAGCCCAGGGAGATAGATTCCAATTGGTCGGTCGTTGCCGGTCATCAATTTTTTGGAGCTTTTTCAATTCTGCTGCATAAGCAAGCTCTGCATGAGGACGTAATACCTGTTCTTCTATTTTCTTTTTTGCCATGAACGTTCGATTAAATAGGCGTGAGCGGTGATTAGGTGAAAGGAGCCTGCCATGAAGGCGAAGCTTAGCGTAGTCCTTCTTGGTAAGGAGCACTTCCTTTTACTAATCAAGTCTCCTCCTGGAAAAAATTGACCTTTTTTAAAACTGTACCCAAAATAAAAAAGAATAAATTTTTTCGCGCGTAAAAAAAGCAAATTACGAATTCTAGGGATATTTAGGGATACATTGGTTCATTTATTGCCAAACCACGTTTAACTATTGGCATTAAACAATGCTCAATAACAAATTAGCGAGTTTAGTCGTTTTATACTAACTTTGTGCGCTCATGAACAATAGGCTGCATTTTGGGTCTATTTTAAAAAAAAATCAAACGTGAAGAAAGGAATATTCACTTTATTATTTGCTTCTCTATTTTTTCTGGCTCAGGCGCAGATGGGATGGGAAGCCGGCGGATGGATAGGCTCATCATTTTATTTTGGCGATCTGAATACAGAATTCAATCTAAAACCTGCCCTGGCAGGTGGCCTGGTAGGAAGATATAATTTTAATGAAAGGATTTGTCTGAAATTTTCGGCTAACTATGGTTCCATAAGTGCTGATGATGCTGATTCGAAGAATACTTACCAACAAACTAGAAATCTACATTTCAGATCTACTGTCTTTGACGGCGCTACACAAATGGAGTTTAACTTTTTGCCCTATGTCCATGGGAGCAAAGATAAATTTTATACCCCTTACCTCTTTGCCGGTTTTTCAGTTTTTCATTTCGAACCACAGGCGAAGTATCAGGGTGATTGGGTAGATCTTCGACCACTTGGTACTGAAGGGCAATTTAAGGGGGAGGAGTATTCCACCCTTCAAGGAGCTTTGGTTTATGGTTTCGGATTGAAACTTGACCTTAGCTATGAATGGAGTCTGAATTTTGAATTGAGTTCCCGCCGCTTATTCACGGATTACCTAGATGATGTAAGTACCGTCTATCCTGATCTGGATGATCTTGGATCATTACATGGGCAGATTGCCGTTGATTTATCTGATCCATCTTTTCCTTCTCCTGAAGGTATTAAAATAGGCCAAGTCGGCAGACAAAGAGGAAATTCAAATTCTAATGATATTTTTGTTTTTGTGGGCATTGGTCTTGTTTATTACTTTGGTGATATTCGGTGCCCGCCGTATAGTAGGTAAATCAGGAGTGAGAAATGAGAGATGAGAGATGAGAAGTGAGGGGCGAGGATTCCTTGTTTTTCCATAAAACCTGATACCATGATCCAGCAAGTCGAATTTTCACTCCCTGCTTACCCGAGAGGTTACCATATTATAACAAATGAAGTATTGAAAAATATTTCGCCCCTTCCTGATACTGGTATTCTAATCCTTTTTATAAAACATACTTCCGCAGGTCTCACCATCAATGAGGACGCAGATCCCTCTGTTAGGGTCGATTACGAAAATATTTTTAATAAAATAGTCCCCGAGAATTTGCCTTTCCTGACGCATACCATCGAGGGCCCGGATGATATGCCTGCTCATATCAAAGCGACGCTTGTCGGCTCATCGGTCACGATTCCAATAACTAAAGGACAACTTAACCTAGGTACCTGGCAGGGAATCTATCTTTGTGAATTTCGAAATCATGGTGGCAACCGGAAAGTGGTGGCAACTATTTATTCTTAAATGTTACTTTCTATTACCTTTGCAAGAAATCAAGCCACATGGATGCTTTGCTTTCCGGTATCAAGTATGGACTCTTCCTGACGATCCTTGTCGGACCACTGGTCTTTGCATTAATACAGACTGGCGTAGAACGGGGTTTTAGGGCAGGAACGATGATCGGTTTTGGCATCTGGATTAGTGATCTCCTTTTTATCTTTGCCGTTTATTATGGCTTCTCTCATGTCAAGTCAATCATAGAATGGGAATATTTCGAATTGACTGTTGGGATCATCGGAGGGATCATTCTCATGATTACCGGTGTATTTACTTTGATTTCAAAAACACCAGATATTAATAAAAATAAAAAAATCACAGGCACCTATCTGATGCTTTGGATTAAAGGTTTTATTATCAACACGCTTAATCCTTTTACGGTTTTCTTTTGGGTGCTCGTGATGACCACAGTAGTAGCTAATAATAACTATAGTCCGCATCAATCATTGCTATATTTTGGAGGGATTCTCGGAACGATCATGTTGACGGATTCGCTGAAAGTATTATTAGCCAAACGGCTTCGGCATTATCTGGAAGTCCATCATTTGACCTGGGTTCGGAGGGTAACGGGAGTAGCTTTGTTTATTTTCGGGGTAGTACTTATCGGGCGAGTGATTATATAAATGGTGATCGCTTCGCTTGCGTGTTGGTGATCAGCTACGCCTTGTGAGGTCGCTCCGAGGCAATTCCACAAGGCGTAGCCGATCACCTGCCTAATAAAATAAATTAATACTTTGAGCCATGAGCTCCGGACTTAGGAATGAGGTATAAATAAATTGACAGAGTTTGGCGTAGGATTTTTTGTGGCTAATAAGTCAAAAAACGTAGGCACCCGTGTGGGTGATGAGGCTTTTTGAGGAAATTAAACGCAAAAAAGACAAGCCAAGAATGTAAAGTTATTTGTAACTCGTTCCTTACTCACTAAAATTATCAAAAACCTGATTCATAATCCTCGTAAAATTTTCATAATCGGATTCTGAAAGATTACTCCACCCCTGCTCCCGGAGCTTTTGAGCTACTGGATTTGCCTTATTAAAAGTTTCTATTCCTTTTTCAGTAAGAAATATTTTATACCGCCGCCGGTCATTATCAAACCGATTCCGCTCGGTTAATCCTTTTTGACAAAGCAAATCGATGATCCTGGAAACTGTTGGTGCATTTTTAAAACTTCCGTTGGCGAGTTCAGTTTGAGAGATTCCATTCTGCTGGTGGAGCCGATCGATCATGACCCACTGCTCAGGAGTTAGATCGACCCCCACTTCCTTAAAGCCCTGAATAAAATTCAGCTTGATGATTCGAAGCGTTCGATCTATTAATGTACCGTATTCTTTGGAGTGTTTTTTAGCCATCTAATTTTAAATCTTAAATTCAAAACCTCAATTATAAATCGTCTCCAGCGCTGCCACAAAAGCCTCATTCGCCTCCCGTACCCCTACCGTAACCCGCACACAGCCCGGTGCGCCAAAACCAGCAACCTGTCGAACCATCACGCCCTCCATCAGCATTTTATCTTCGAACTCTTCAGCCGGAATCCTTGGTTTTATGAGGACGAAATTCCCTTGTGATTTCCAATAATGTACGCCGAGTCGATCCAGTTCTTTATAAAGATAATGCCTCCCTTCTTTCACAATAGAAACGGTCTTGTCTATAAATTCCTGATCGCCCAATGCAGCAATACCGGCTTCAATAGAAAGCGTATCAATCAAAAAAGGCTTACATATTTGGTGAATATATTCCGAAATCTCCAAGGTTGTATATCCATATCCGATTCGCATTCCGGCAAGACCATAGGTTTTTGAAAAACTATTCACGGCGATGATATTATATCCTTTTTGGACATATGCCAAAGCCGTCGTATAATCCTCCGCATCTGTAAAATGATAGTACACTTCATCCAAAACAACGACCACATGATCAGGTAATTGAGTAAAAAGCCGATCCAGTTCCTGCTTTGAAATATAGGTCCCTGTCGGATTATTAGGGCTGGTCAAAAAGATTATCCGGGTCTGGTCCGTGATCGCATTTATAATACCATCGACATCCAAAGCATAATCAGGTTCAAGCAAAGGTACATCAACAACTGTCGATCCTTGCCAGGTAGAAAACATGATATAGGGTGAGAAAGTAGGATTAGAAACAATCACCTCCAGTCCTTCGCCTGCAAAGGCACGGACGATATGATCTATGATTTCCGAACCACTACTTGCGCCAATGAATTGCTTTTCGTCCAGCTCATTATTATAAAAATTTTGTAAAGCCGCTCGTAATCTCTTATCCGTCCCATCCGGATATAGATGAAGGTTTTCAAGATTGTTTTTTATCGCTTCCAGGGCCTTGGGAGAAGCGCCAATTGGGTTTTCATTGGACGAGAGCTTATAGATTTTATCTTTGTTCGTTTTGATTTCGCTGATTGCCTTCCCTCCTTTGTAGGGTTCTGCTACCGCTAAATATTTTTTAAAAAAGGATATTTTCTCTTTTTGATCTGGCATGTAAGATGGTTTTACTCGTAGATATAATTCTAGTCGGCAAAGTTACAATTCCATGGGCATTTATAGTACGCTTTAATAAAAACATGTCTTATTTCTATCGAAAAAGGCATATTCTGCTATTATTCTACTATAAAACGGTGAAATAACTTTGTATTAAATTTAGTGCAGCGTAAAATAAATTCTGGCTGTTTTTAGTAACGGGTAAATTTATTTGCCCAGTTGGTTATATTGTTTTAATCAATGTTTAATCAGCCAGGCAAATAAATTTGCCGGCTACTTTAAAATCGGACACTTATTAATATCCTATTCCTTAATTGAATAATTCAAAAACAAAATTTTTTATGCATCATAAACGAATAATATAATTGAGCAGTCTCAGTAAAAATTATTGCACCGATTTTAGTCCAATTACTTTGGTGCCCAAAAGATAGAAAAATATTATCTTTACACTGCCTTATAAAATTGGCGTTGAATAATGCTGCTAAACTAGCACAAAACAACTCTTTAACCAATAAAACCTAAGTACTACCATGTCTAATCAAAAAGTAAACCTACAGCCCGCGGCGTTGGTCGAAAGTACCATCCGACAAGGCCAGGGACAATTAAGCAGCACAGGGGCGCTGGCCGTTAAAACCGGAAAATTCACCGGAAGATCACCAAAAGATCGATTCATTGTAAAAGATCGCACTACGGAAAATACCGTAGACTGGGGAAAAATTAACCTCCCGACTGATGAAGCCACCTTTGATGCCCTTTATGACAAGATGATCAAATATGCAGATTCACTGCCACAGGTTTACGTCCGCGATGCCTATGCTTGTGCCAATCCTAACTATCGGTTAAATATCAGGGTGCACACGGAATTCCCCTGGCAGAATCTTTTCGCTTATAATATGTTTCTTCGGCCTACCGAAAAAGACCTGACCAGCTTTACTCCGGATTGGCAAGTTTACGCTTTTCCGAATATCCAGGCAGATCCTGGGATTCATAAGGTCAGACAGGAAAACTTTGCCATCATAAATTTCACTAAAAAGACGATCATTATTGGTGGTACCGCATATACCGGTGAAATCAAAAAAGGTATTTTCTCCGTCCTGAATTATATTTTACCTACGGAAAATAATGTACTTTCCATGCACTGTTCCGCTAATACTGGCGAAGAAGGAGATACTGCGTTATTCTTTGGTTTATCAGGAACAGGAAAGACAACCTTGTCCAATGACCCGGAAAGACGCCTGATCGGAGATGATGAACATGGTTGGTCAAAAGAGAGTGTGTTCAACTTTGAAGGTGGCTGCTATGCGAAAACCATAGACCTATCTGCGGCAAAAGAACCACAAATTTTTAATGCTATAAAGTTTGGTGCTTTATTGGAGAATGTGGGATTTATGGAAGATGAATCTACGGTTGATTATGCTAATGTGGGTATCACTCAGAATACCCGGGTAAGTTATCCAATTTATCACATTGACAATATCATGTATAAATCACGGGGAGACTTGCCGGAGAATATTTTCTTTCTGACCTGTGACGCCTTCGGTGTGCTGCCTCCAATCAGTAAACTAACACCGGAGCAGGCAATGTATCATTTTATTAGTGGATATACGGCTAAGATTGCAGGTACAGAAGAAGGCGTAATAGAGCCGGAAGCTACCTTTTCAGCTTGTTTCGGGGCGCCATTTTTACCCTTGCACCCTACTAAATACGCAGACCTCTTAGGAAATAAAATCAAAAAAGGTAGCCGAAGTGGTGACGGAACGATTCATGTCTGGCTGGTAAATACCGGATGGACCGGAGGTGCTTATGGTGAAGGTGCGAGAATCGAGCTGTCATATACGCGCTCAATGATCAAAGCTGCCTTGACCGGTGCTTTGAATAAAGTGGAATATAGAAAGCATCCGATATTCGGGATGGAGGTTCCAATCACTTGTCCTGATGTCCCGAATGCTGTTTTAAACCCTCGGGACACCTGGAGAAATGAAGAAGAATATGATAAAAAAGCGGAGGATCTCGCGCTGCTATTTATCAAAAATTTCAAGCAATACGCAGACCAGGCGTCTCCTGGGATTTTAGCGGCAGCACCAAATATGGCAACAGCAAAGAGCTAGTTTTGAATAGCTAAAGCTATTTTATAAAATAAGAGGTGAGGGATCAAAAGTCAGACCCCTCACCTCTCACTCCTCACTTCTCACCTCTGAATAATATATGTCCAAAGAATCATTTATCGTCGCTGGCGTTCGTACCGCATTCGGGAATTTTAAAGGATCCCTTTCTACCATAAGAACCGATGATCTCGGTGCAATCCCTATCAAAGCGCTGCTTGAAAAATATCCGGATATTCCACCCGATGCTTATGACGAAGTAATTATGGGCTGCGCCAACCAGGCCGGTGAAGATAACCGAAATGTCGCCCGGATGTGTTTGCTGCTGGCCGGACTTCCCTGGAGTGTTCCCGGAGAGACCGTCAATAGACTGTGTGCCTCTGGAATGTCCGCAGTAATACATGCCAATCGTGCAATCAAAGCTGGCGATGGCGATTTGTTTATTGCCGGAGGAGTGGAAAATATGACCAGGGGCCCGTGGGTGATTTCAAAAGTATCTTCTGCATTCGGTCGTGATGCCCAGATGCATGACAGTAGTTTTGGCTGGCGGTTTATCAACAAAAAAATGCAAGATTTGTACGGCACCGAAGGGATGGGAACGACTGCCGAGAACCTGGCGATGATGTATAAAATAAGCCGGGAAGACCAGGATCAATTTGCTTACTGGTCACAAATGAAAGCTGCAAAAGCGCAAGCTTCAGGAAGATTGGCAGAAGAAATTGTTCCGGTTGCTATTCCACAAAGAAAAGCAGACCCCATCATTTTTAATACCGATGAATTCGTTAAAGCAAATAGCTCTTTAGCGATTTTAGGGAAACTTCGGGCTGCATTCAAAAAGGCGGAAGACGGAGGAACCGTGACCGCCGGAAATGCCTCCGGACTTAATGACGGCGCAGCAGCGATGATCGTTGCTTCAGCAGAGGCCATTAAAAAATATAATTTAAAGCCATTAGCCAGGATTGTCAGTTCTGCTATCGTAGGCGTGGAACCGAGGATCATGGGTATCGGTCCGGTGGGCGCTTCTAAAAAAGCACTTGCCAAAGCAGGTTTGACATTGAACGATATGGGCATCATTGAATTGAATGAAGCCTTTGCGGCTCAGTCGCTGGCTTGTACCCGCGAACTTGGCTTAGCTGATGACGACCCAAGAATTAATCCAAATGGTGGAGCCATTGCAATAGGTCATCCACTTGGCGTCTCCGGCACCCGGATTCTAAATACTGCCGCTATTGAATTGCACAAACGCAATGAAAGGTATGCATTGGTGACGATGTGCGTAGGAGTGGGACAAGGTTATGCGGTGATCATTGAGAAGGTTGTTTAAGGCAGAGCCCCTCTATTATGTCAAAAAAAAATCGGTGTTAGGCATTCGGGGTTCGGGAATCTCCGAACGCCTAATACCTAATACCGTTTTTCCGGCAGCTAAAAGAGGGCTTAACACTTTAATAACCTTCTAATTATTGAAAATTGCGGAATGACTCCTATTTTAAACATTCTCCATCAATAGCCTGGAAAGAAGCTACTTTTAGCAGCAGACTAAAATTAATCTTTAAATATTCCCGAAATAATTCTTGCCCTTAAAATTTTTCACTATTTTGAAAAATAAAAATGAAAAACGCTATGGCAAGCCTTTCCCGACGAAATTTTATTCAGCAAAGTTCCATCCTTGTTGCGGGTGCTGCCCTCCCTTTTCCTTTCTTAAATTGCAATTCAACAACCAGTCGATTATTTAAAATGAGTATCAACCCCGGCGCCATTGGGGTCAAATTAAATCAATCCGGTTTATTGGATGCTGCCATCAAATACGGCTTCGAATCCATTATTGCTTTTCCAAAAGAACTTGCGGAAATGAATACGGGTCTACTAAATGATTTTATAAAAAAAATGAAGTCAAAAAATATTTCCTGGGGCTCTGCGGGCTTACCCTTGGATTTTAGAAAATCGGCAGCAATTTTCGACCAGGGGATGAAAGACCTTCCCGTCTTGTCAAAAGCTTTACAACAGGCAGGCGTCAGCAGAATGAACACCTGGATTATGCCAACCAATGATACGTTGACTTATCGTGAAAATTTTAAGCAACATGCAGAACGCCTCGGTGCAGTAGCAAAAGTCATTGCTGATTACGGCATCGACCTCGGCCTGGAATATGTCGGCCCGAAAACCTTAATGGCCAGAGACCGCTATTCTTTTATCAGAAGTATGAAAGAGACCAAAGAACTCATAGCGGAAACCAAAGCGCCGAATCTTAAAATCCAACTGGATAGCTTTCATTGGTTTTGTGCTGAGGAAACCGTTGAAGATATACTAAGCCTGGATAAAAACGATATCGTCACTGTCGATTTGAATGATGCTACCAAAGGTCGAACAGCCGCTGAACAAATTGACGGCCAAAGAGAATTACCCGGAGACTCCGGTGTAATAGATCTCAAAGCCTTTCTCGGAGCCTTAATAAAAATTGGTTACGATGGCCCTGTCCGAGCCGAACCTTTTAATAAACCATTGAACGAAATGGATAACGAAGCTGCACTAGCCGCCACTTACAAAGCGATGAAAAGTAGTTTTGATTTAGTAAAATAAGATTATAATTCCTCTTTCAAGTTTACCCTGAGAGAACGAAGTGAAGCGAAGGGGTAACTTGGAAGAAGCGATAAAGACAAGTTTCTAACTTGTCATGATAAAAAACTTACAAATGCAGATAAAAGAACAATCCAAAGTTTACGACGCCATCATTGTCGGCTCAGGAGCCGGAGGAGGGATGTCCGCAAAAGTGCTTTCCGAAGCCGGATTAAATGTCGCGATCGTAGAAGCCGGCCCTTTCTTCGACCCGAAAGATCCAATAACGAAAACCCAGTTAAAATGGCCTTGGGAGTCCCCTCGTCGTGGTGCCAGTACGAAACGTGCTTTTGGTGATTTCGATATGTCCTGGGGTGACTGGGAAGTAGAAGGCGAGCCCTATACTCAAAAAGACGATTCCAATTTTATGTGGTGGCGATCCAGGATGTTAGGAGGACGCACCAATCACTGGGGAAGGATTTCACTTCGTTTCGGACCAAAAGATTTTAAACATAAAGAAGTGGACGGCCTTGGCGACAACTGGCCAATCGGCTACGAGGATGTAAAACCATACTACGATAAGCTCGATAAATTAATTGGTGTTTTTGGAACCAATGAAGGCTTGCCTAATGACCCGGATGGTTACTTCCTTCCACCTCCGAAACCAAGACTACACGAACTGTATTATATCAAAGCTGCCAAGAAGCTGGGGGTAAAAGTCATCCCTTCCAGATTGTCGATTCTCACCAAACGAATTAATGAAGATCGGGGGGTTTGTTTTTATTGTGGGCAATGTAACCGATCATGTAGCGTGTATGCTGATTTCTCTTCTGGCTCCTGTCTGATTTTTCCGGCGCAGAAAAAGACCGGTCGAGTTGACCTCTTTACCAATTGTATGGTTCGTTCGGTGACGACCAATGATGAAGGTCTGGCAACTGGCGTTTCTTATATTAATAAAGAAGATCGAAAAGAATATGAACTAAAAGCAAAAGTGGTCGTCCTCGGAGCATCTGCCTGTAGCTCGGCACGGATTCTTTTAAATTCGAAAAGTAAACAACACCCCAATGGCTTAGGGAATAGCAGTGATATCGTAGGTCGCTACCTCCATGATTCGACGGGGTCGAGCAGGTCTGCATTTATTCCCGCATTGATGGATCGCAAAATGTATAACGAGGATGGAGTAGGCGGAATGCACGTGTATTCTCCCTGGTGGCTGGATAATAAAAACCTTGACTTTCCTAGAGGTTATCATATCGAAGTCTGGGGAGGAATGGGAATGCCCTCTTATGGCTTTGGTTTTAATGTAGCGGATATGAATAAATATACCGGAGGAACTATGGGTGGTTATGGCACCAAACTCCGGGAGGATGTCAAAAAATTCTATGGGGCATATATAGGTTTTGGAGGACGGGGAGAGAGCATCGCCCAGCATAGCAATCGCTGTGAAATCGATCCAAATGTGGTCGATCAGTTTGGAATTCCCGTTTTGCGATTTGATTATAAATGGACAGATTACGAACGGTTGCAAGCCAAGCACATGCAGCAAACTTTCGAAGAATTGTTCGATGCCATGGGCGCTGAAGTATTTGGTGATACTCCTACCAAAGAACAGGATTATGGCCTCCTCGCTCCTGGGCAAATTATCCACGAAGTAGGAACTACCCGGATGGGCAACGATCCAAAAACATCGGTGACTAATTCTTTTCAGCAGTTACATGATGCAAAGAATGTATTCATCGTAGATGCCGGACCTTTCGTTTCTCAGGCCGATAAAAACTGTACCTGGACGATCATGGCACTTTCTATGAGAACCTCGGAATATATCGTAGAAGAATTGAAAAAACAAAACATTTAATTTATTTAGGAATGAGGATTTAAGGTTTACAATTAATTTTAAATCCTTAATCCTGAATTCTCATTCCTAAATCCTTAATCAATAAAGATGGATAGAAGAGATACCTTAAAAACTCTGCTTATCGGAACAGTCGGCGGAGCAACGCTCGGGACTATAGCTTGTAAAACAGATATTGTAGGCGATAAAAATAATACTTCCCTCAATACCGATCTGCCATTATATGGCCGGCTGCCGGAGGAGATAGCACACGATCAGAAAGTAATCGAAGCTACCTTTTTGAATACGCATGAACTGGAAACCATTGCCGTCTTATGCGATATCATTCTTCCACCAACGCCAACTGCCGGCTCTGCGAATGATGCTGAAGTTCCTGCTTTCATTGAATTCATCGTCAAGGATCTTCCCGATAACCAGATACCGCTACGTGGCGGTCTGATGTGGCTTGATGGCGAATCTAACAAACGATACAACAAGGAGTTTTCATCTGCTGCTCCAGACCAGCAAATCCAAATTAT
>JBLHJZ010000059.1:0-12638 GCA_047619515.1 Saprospiraceae bacterium
AATATGCAGTATGACACTTTTTATAATTGCCCGGTTGATGTAGCGTCTTTGGTCAATTTATGTTTTCGGGTCTTCGAAGATGATGGGTTCTTTTGTAATCTGAATGAGCAATGCTTGGTTGAATATTGCCAGGATTATGCGATTCCGGCTCCTGGGACAAGTATAGATTATAATGTCCAAATAACTGATGGGCAGGCTTCAGATGGAGAATTAAATTTTACCATCGATTTGGATAACAACTTTTTTGGTGCAAATGACCTGATTTGTGATGCGATTGATTTAGGGGATTTACCTTTTTTGGGTACGGTGGGGAATCCTGCATTAAGTAATTTAAGTAATTTTTGTGCAACAAATGTTGGCGATATAAACCCCATTAATGAAGGCGGTGCTTTTGGAAATGACCAAGGAGTCTGGTACAGCTTTATGACAGGAGCCAACCCTAGTGCCTATAATTATATTACTGCTTTTAGTGATCCTCAGGGACTTGGAGATGATATCGGGCTTCAATTGGCCTTGTATCAGACTAATGATGGAACCTGCAATGATGTATCTCTGCTTTATTCTGCCCATGATAACAATAGTCTTGATCAAACCTTACTCATTCCTTGTCTTGAACCCAATAGCCAATACTATATTCTCGTTGATGCCGCTTATCTTCCTAATACCGGAGTTGGCCTTGAGGGCTATTTTAGTTTACAGGTAATCGGAGCAGGCATTATAGAAACCGCAGATTTTCGATGCAATGCAGAGGACCTGGGTCTCGTTCCTGACGGTGGATTCGTAGGTACACCACTAAACCAGACCAATTATTGCGGATCTAATATCGGTGAACCCAATACTACCGCATTTGTACTTCAAAAGGCAGTTTGGTTTATGTTTCAGGCGCCAGCAACGGGTCATGTGATTATTGATGTGCTAAGTGATCAGGAGCCTCCCTTTGGTTTAAATGCAGTTGATACACAGATCGGATTATACCGCTCGGGAAGTAATAATTGCATTGGTCCTATGTTCGAAGTAGGAAGCGTATATACAAGTGCGACTAATGATGAAATTTTAGAAGCGCAATGCCTGGTACCCGGTAATAACTATTGGGTGGTCATTGATGGTAGTGGAAATAACACGGTTGGAATTTTTAGTATTACTGTTTCGGATGGAGGTCCCGTTGCTCCTCAATCCACTACCACCCTGGAGGAGATTATTTGCGATGGAGGAAGTCTCCAGGTAGGAGATAGCCTTTATACGATTACCGGGCAGATTGAAGAATTGGTATTAGCTGATAATGGTTGTGATAGTTTAATTATAGGAACGGTAACGATTATAAATCCAATTAGTACCACCATCGATACGGCTATTTGCAATGGAGAATCGGTAAGCATCGGTAATTCCGTATATTTTGTAAGTGGGAATTATACGGATGTTCTTAGCTCCTTTCAATTTTGCGACAGCACGGTATATACGAATGTGACCTTCTTGGAAGATGTGGAGGCAGTGGCTCTTCAATTGGAGGAAGCCAGTGATATCACTGCCAGTGATGGTTCCGCAACAGTTATAGTGACCGCTGGTATTGCACCTTATACTTACCTGTGGTCAAATGGGTCTACCACGCAGACGATCAATGATTTGCCTCCGGGTCTTTACTGTGTGACCGTAACCGCCGATAATGGTTGTGATGAGGTCTCCTGTATTAGTGTCCTTTATCCGGGAGCTATTTCCGTAAATGTGCAAAATGGCGAAGTGACCTGTAACGGAGATACGGATGGGGTGCTTACAATTACAGTAACGGATGGGACACCGGGTTATAATTACGAATGGGGAATTGGTTTTGGCGCAGCTCAAGGCAGCGGAGTTATTCCCAATGTCGGCCAGTCATCTACTATATCCAATCTGGCACCAGCGAGTAATTATACCATTACCCTTACCGATGGTGATGGCTTGATTGTGGTGTCCTATGGTGAGATAATCGAGCCAATTCCGATAGTTAATACCCTGGATACAAGCCTTTGTTTTGGTGAAACTTTGACCGTTGGTACTACCACCTATAGTACTTCAGGACCTATTTTAGAAAACTTAATCTCACCTGAAGGTTGTGATAGCTTAGTTACTGGAACCTTGGTTATTTTAAATGAAATCACGACAGATCTTAATAACCTCACCGAATGTTTTGGAGGGTCTGTGACGATAGGTAATCAGGTGTATAATGCCACAGGCGCTATCAATGAAATACTCCAGGCGACCAATGGCTGTGATAGTACGGTCACCGGATTTTTGACAGTACTATCGGAGATAGCGATCACTCAGAATGCTACGATTTGTTTTGGAGAAAGTATCGTAGTTGGAAATTCTACCTACAATAATAGTGGAATATTTACAGACTTGTTATCGGCTTCAAACGGTTGTGACAGTACGGTAACTACAAGCTTGACTGTTTTGGATGAATTGACGGTCTCTATGGTTTTAGTAGCCGAGGCAAGTGGCCTGGGAGATGCAGACGGAATTGCTCAGGCAAATCCAGTTGGAGGGAATGGAAATTATGTTTTCGAATGGTCTGATAATGCATCCGGCAATGTCGCCTCCAATCTCACCGGCGGACAGACTTATTGTGTAACGGCGACCGATGATATTGGATGTACGGCTGAAAATTGTGTCGTTGTTTTGTTCCCGGTAGATATTCAATCTGCTTTTCAAAATGATACTTTAGATTGTCCCGGCGGTACCAATGGCGTACTTACTTTCTCGGCGGAAAATGGTCAAGCTCCATATGCCTACAACTGGCAGAATGCTGATAATTCCTTAAATGGTAATGGGGTCATTCTCACAGAAGGCGGAATCGCAATAGTCAATAATCTTCCTTCAGGCAACTATACGATAGAAATACTAGACCAATGGGGTAGTGGTATTTTTACGATAGAAATTGTAGAACCAACACCTATTGCTTTTAATCTAATCAACCAGATAGCTGCTAGTTGCTTCGGCGATTGCAATGGAATCCTGGAAATTGAAATATTAAACGGTACGCCTCCTTTTACCACTCAATTTCCCGGAGTTACCGGGAATCCTATATTATTAGAAAATCTTTGTGCTGGCGATTATCAGGTTAATGTGACCGATGCTAATGGCTGTATTGCAGTATGGAATGGACAAGTTAGCCAACCCGATGAGTTTATTATAGAGGTTTTTGAAACGAACCCGGTATCCTGTAATGGCGGAGCAGATGGAACCGCTTCATTGGTGACCAGTGGCAATCCCATTGGTATCCTCTGGAGCAACGGTGCAACTATCGATGAGGTCGGGGATTTGGAAGCAGGTATTTATGCGGTAACAGTGACCAATAGTGATAACTGTACGGCAACTTCGAGTATTGAAATTACAGAACCTTCAACGGCTATCAGTGCGCTCATCACGATTGAACAGGAAATATCCTGCGATGGCGAAGAGGACGCAGCTGTTTCCGTAAGCGCAACAGGTGGAGCAGGATTTACCTTTTCCTGGAGTAATGGAATATCCGAATCAAGCCTTAATAATCTTGGCCCGGGTACTTATACAGTAACAGTACTTGATGAAAACGGCTGTGAAGCTTTTGATGGAGTCACCTTGATCGAACCAACTTCTATTAATGCAGTTTTTTCAACTACAGATGTAAATTGCCTGGATGGCGAAAACAGCGGAGCTATTTTTATTGATGCTGTAAGTGGTGGTGCTGGAGACTATGTATACTCCATCGATGGCTTTATATATTTTACCCTATTGGAGTTTAATAATCTTGCAGCCGGAACTTATAATATCTATGTGCAGGACGCAAACGGCTGTACTGAAATTTTTCAGGTGCCAATAGCTTCTCCCGATGAGATTGAAGTGAATCTTGGAGATGATCAGACCATCCTTCTTGGAGAAATAATCACACTTGAAGCGATGACTTTTAGCCAAAATTCAATTTTTGTATGGTCTGTAGATAGTCTGACTTGCCCAAGCTGTATTTCTATTTCAGTCAATCCATTCGAATCCAGTATGTATTCCGTGATGGTTACCGATACGGTCACTCAATGTACCGCAAGTGATGAAATAATCATCTCGGTTTCCAAAAAGCGGGATGTGTTTATTCCCAATATTTTTTCCCCAAACTTCGATGGAAATAATGACATTTTTAAGATAAATAGTGGTCGTTCCGTCGCCCGAATCAATTCCTTCAAAGTCTTTAATCGCTGGGGAGGTGTCGTCTTCGAAGCGAATAATATCTTGCCCAATCAGGATATTGGCTGGGATGGTACGATCAAAGGCAAAGATGCACCGGTTGGAGTATATATCTATTTGGCTGATATTGTGTTTGTGGATGGCTTTCAGCGGATGTATCGAGGGGATGTTACGGTGGTGAAATAAAGGATGTCTTTCGACGGCTAAAGTCGCTCAGGACAAGAAATGAATCATGAAAAAAATTAGGCCTTCGGAGTTTTGCTTCGGAGGTTTTTTTATACCCTGATTTTACACAGAAATTAATTTAATCAAACGAATTCTCTGAGGCTCTGCCTCGGGAGTCGGCGAAAGTAGCATGAAAATAAAGCCACGAATTTTCACGAATGTGAAAATGTATTTATTCGTGTCAATATGACTTTGTTAAGCGGGCTGCGATACTCCGGACCCTCAGGCTTTCCATATTTGATCAAAACTGGACTTATTGCAGGATTGACCCTTCTTGCATATAATAATCTCACTAGTTTTTTCTATATTTCGAAAATTAGTATCAGGACTCAAAGATGATAGTTTTAATTTACAGAAAAACAATTTGAAGATGATTGAACCTTTTACAAGCTTTAAAAAAATACTTTTTAGTACCTTAATATTATTTCTGTGTAGTACCTTGTTTTCTCAGAAAACAGTTTCTGGAATAGTCACGGATGGTTTATCCGGAGAAACGCTCATTGGTGTTATTGTCTTTTTAAAAGAAAATAGTGGAAAAGGAGTAGTGTCTGACATAGAAGGTCATTATCTAATAGAAGTCCCTGATGAAGAGACTGTTATAGTCTTCAGCTTTCTGGGTTATGAGACACAAGAGATTAAAGTAGGTTCTGAGAATAATATTGATGTTACACTGCATGAGGATGCTTTACAATTAGAAGAAGTTGTCATAACGGCACTAGGTATCAAGCGACAAAAACGAGAGCTTGGATACTCTACGGAAACTTTCGATGGCCAAGCTTTATTATTATCCAATGCACCCAATGTGGTTAGTGCTTTAAGTGGTAAATCAGCAGGGGTACAGGTAGTTGCTACGAATGGCGTGGATGGTGGAACTACCCGATTTACTATTCGGGGGAATAATAATATTAATGCGAATAATCAACCACTTATCGTTGTAGATGGCGTTCCGCTTGAAAACGATCCCGGGATGACTAATATAGGAAGGGGCGTAGATTGGGGATCTGCGATCAATAACATTAGTCCCAATGATATTGAAAATGTAAACATTCTAAAAGGGCCAACGGCTTCCGCGCTTTATGGATCAAGAGGAGCGAATGGTGTGGTTTTGATTACGACAAAGAGAGGTCGAAAAACGAAAGGTATTGGAATCAATTATAATGTCAGTACTAAAATAATTCAGCCTTACTATTATCGGGATGTTCAAAACACTTTTGGCGCAGGCGGACCGATAAGTTTATTGGAACCTACTCTTCCAACTAATGATGAAGGCGGTTTTATTTATCCTGCCGAAACCCATGCTAATAATGGACCTTATGGAAAAGCTACTACAGAGCTTTTTGGATATTATTCTACAGGTGTTTCCTGGGGCCCAAAGATGGAAGGGCAACAAGTTCTTTGGTGGGATGGAGTAATGAGATCTTATGATCCTCAACCAGATAATTTGAAACAGTTTTTTAGCAATGGAAATACGACGACTCATAATCTCTCTTTCTCGGGAGGAGGAGACTATGGAACGGTGAGACTATCGCTTTCACGAACAGATCATGAAGCCATCATTCCAAATAGCAACTATGACCAAACGACGGTGAATATAGGATCAAGACTTGATATTTCTTCTAAAGTTCATGCAGATGTTTCTTTATCGTATATCAATTACAATCGGCTAAATAGTCCAACACTTGGAGATAATAATGAATCTTCTTTTGGGAAAGGAATACTTTATAGCTGGCCTCGTAGTTATAAGGGCTTGGAAAAGGAAATCAATATTTTACCGGATGGTACAAGAAACAACTATAATGGAAAATATCCTTTTGACTTCTCTCCACCGAATCTCTGGTGGAATACTTATAACAACAATACAGTACTCAGTCGCAACAAACTGATTGGTGCTTTGGCCTTGACTTATGACATCACTCCCTGGTTAAATGTAACCGGAAGAGTGGGGACTGATTTTACCCTCAATCAATTTGAGACTCGTAATAAACCAACAGATAATCTCGGTATTTTAAATGGTTTTTATGCTAATGAATTAGGGAAAGATGTGGTACTTAATAATGATTTTCTATTCTCAGCGTACAAGGATAATATTTTCGATTCGAAATTTAGTACTCGTATTTCTTTTGGTGGAACTCAATGGAGCAGAGATCGTTATGGCTTTAAAGGGGAGAGTGGTAAGTGGGTAAATCCATGGTTGTTTGCTTATAATAATTTTGAAGATGTTTTAAACGGACCTACATTTGAAGAATTTCGGTATAAGAAAAAAATCAATTCAATTTATGCATTCCTCAATCTTAGCTATGATAAATTTATCTTTTTAGAAGTCACAGGACGGAATGACTGGACTTCTTCTTTGCCCCTTAATAGCAACGCTTATTTCTATCCTGCTGCATCCTTGAGTTTTATTCCAACCGAAGCTTTTGATTTCGAAATTCCCTGGCTGAGTTTTTGGAAAATAAGAGGTGCTTATGCCTTGACGGCAACTGATACCGATCCTTACCAAGTCGATTTTGTTTATACAACTGGTAATTTTGGAGGCAACCAAACCGCAGCTTTACCAACAACGATTCCACCCATTGCATTAAAACCTCAGCAAGCAAATTCTTACGAAATAGGTACAACGATAGGGTTGTTCAATGATAAAATCAATTTTGATTTCACCTATTATTTTATTAAATCTTTTGATCAAATTTTGAATTCACCACTTCCTTCTTCTTCTGGGGCTAATCAAATTCGCATTAATACAGGAGAGCTGGAAAACAAAGGTTTTGAAGCAATTCTAAATGCGACAGTGGTAGAAAATCGAAATTTTTTCTTTCAAACCGGCCTTAATATAAGCCGAAATCGAAACGTTGTCGTGAGTCTTGGAGAAGGAGCAAAACTATTGGAATTAGCTAATATTTGGGGGCTGAACGGCCCAGCAATAGCGGTTAGGGAAGGTGAAGAATATGGTACAATCGTCGGTTATGATTATGTCTATCATGAAAATGGACAGCCTATTCTAAATGAGGAAGGTACGACCTACAAAATCTCAGAAAGCAGAGTTCCCATCGGTAATGCTTCTCCTGATTTTATTGGAGGTTGGACCATGCGGCTCGGTTGGAAAGGATTGAGCCTAACTACCTTGGTGGATACCAAATGGGGCGGCGATATTTATGCAGGCTCCTATGTCATCGGATTGCAAACAGGTCAAAGCCCGGAAACCCTGCCGGAAAGACTAGGAGAGGGTTTGCCTTTTACAGACCCAGATGGCAATGTGAGAAATGTCGGTGTGGTGCTTCCCGGAGTTTATGAAGATGGAACTACCAATCAGGAAGTCGTTCATTATTATTCTAAATATATTGGAAATACAGGAGGTTGGGGAAGGTTTATTTCTAAACCTGGAATTAAAGAAAACACTTGGGTGAAAATGCGGGAAATTGCACTTTCTTATAAACTGTCGGATAAATTGACCCAAAAGACTCATATTTTTGAGGAACTCACACTTTCTCTTACCGGGCGAGATTTGTTTTATATTTATACTTCTTTACCTGATGGTATCAATCCGGAAGGGGCGAACGGTGCAGGTAATGCCCAAGGATTGGAATGGGCTTCTTATCCGGGAGCGAGGAGTTTTACCCTGGGACTGAATGCAATGTTTTAATTCATTCCTTAATCAAACAAGCTAAAGATTTTTTATGAAAAATAAATTATACCTCATTATTCTCTTGAGCTTAAGTATGGGGCTTTCCTGCTCAAAAGATTTTGAAGACATAAATCAGAATCCATTTTTTCCAACACAGACGGATATTGGGCCCTTGTTTAATACGGTTGTCAAATCTTTACAATTGGGATGGGACGAACAGTTCTATCTACACAACGAAACGCTATATGGGCTTACACAGCTAGCCGCTAAAACTGCTGTTGGTTTCGACAATATCACTATTGGTACGGAGCAGGCCTGGGCTAATTATTATATAGCTTTAGCTCATATTAAGGAAATTGAGAAACGACTCGATGACATGGAAATAGAGGAAGAATCACTTAATAATGTCAGCGCACAATTGAAAATATTATTGGCTTATAAGACTTTTCGACTGACAGATTTTTTTGGTGACATTCCATTTTTTGATGCAGGGAGGGGTTTTGAAAGCCTTGATTTTGTTAGGCCGAAATTTGATTCCCAGGAAGAAATTTATAAATTTTTGCTACAAGAATTGCAATGGGTAGAAGATAATATAAACACTACGCTTAATCCTGAAACAGTTGGGGGAACACCCTATCTTTCTTTTGGAGAATTTGATAACCTCTTTGATGGCAATATGAGGCTTTGGCGAAAATTTGCCAATTCACTTCGTCTTCGTCATGCCTTGAGAATGGTCGAAAAATCCCCGGATTTTGCCAAACCAATTTTAAGAGATATCATCGAAAATGATTTACCAGTGATCGAAGCTGGAGAGGATGTCGGGATGTGGCCTGGTAGACAAAATTGGCTGAACCAAGGTGTAAATTGGTCATTCCGGGAACATAATAAACTTCGCTTAGGAACCAATTTTTGGAACTTGGTTTCTGAACATGACAGCATCGATGGTAGCGGTATTTTCGATCCGAGAGCCAGAATATTTTTTGAAACCAATAATAATGACGAATGGGTGCCTTTTCCGCAAATCCCCGGCTCTGGAGTAGAACCATCTGGCGGAACTCCTTATGAAATGATAAGAGATAATAATTATGCAATCAAGGGATCCGCAAATATTTATTCACCTTTTAATTATTACTTGATACGAGATGAAGAATCAATCCCGGAAGTGATCCTGACTGCTGCTGAAGTAGGATTTATTAAAGCGGAAGCCTATATACGTGGTCTTGGAGTAGCGATGGATGTGGGAGCAGCCGAAGGAGAATATACGATTTCAGTAGCAGCTTCCTTGACTTTTTGGCAAAGTATGGTTACGGGCTCTTCTATTTGGGATAATGCACCTCCGATCCTTGATTTTACAGCTATTCAAGCTATAGCAAATGGACATCCTAAGATAAGTATTTTTTTAAACGACAATAAACTCGAATTGATTTATACCCAAAGATGGATTGATCAATTCCGTCAACCTTGGGAAGCCTTTTCCCTCTTGAGACGAACGAATCAAACACCAAGAACAGGAGATGCTCCGGAATATTATCGGTTTGCTTATCCACCTTCCGAGGCTCAAAATAATCCGGATAATTGGTCAGCCCAAGTCAGTAGAATGGGAGAAGATTCTCCAGCTGTAAAAGTGTGGTGGATGAATTAAAAATAAAATTACGATGAATACCTTCGGGTAAATTTATGTTAAAATATTTGAAATTTTAAATTGAAAATAGCTATTTATTAAAAACACAATTATGAAAAAAACAATACCCTTTTTTCTTACTTTCTTTTTTGCCCTTTCTTTTTTTAGTCTGCTGGCTCAGACAAATCAATACCTCCATTTTGACCGGGTAGACGATTATGTTGAAGTGCCAAATGGTTCCGGATATATTGCTAATTCTACGGAGATAACTATGGCAGGATGGTTTTATACAGATGAATTGGCTTATGGCCAGGGGATGATGAGTATCCGAGGAGGAGGCTCAGGAACAGGAGAGATGTATGTCATCATGTTAAACAATGGACTCCTTGAATGTCGAATGATAACAACGGATGGATTTCACGAAGTTGTTGCGCCAAATTTTAGTATAGTTCCGGAGACCTGGCAGCATCTTGCCTGGGTATATAATGGTACAACGCTGACTATGTATATTGATGGAGTGTCAGTAGGAAGTACTGCTGCTTCAGGTACGATCACAGCGACGGACAAGCCTTTTACTTTTGGGAAATGTTTATTAGGAGGTTTTAATTTTGTGGCTGGAGGAAGACAGGATGAGGTTTCCTTATGGAGTAAAGCTTTGAGTCCAACGGAGATTCAGGATATGATGGCAAATGAATTAGTAGGAGATGAAGCAGGTCTGGAACTCTATTATAAATTTAATCAAGGGGTACCTGATGAGGACAATACTTCTATTTCCAAATTGGATAGCGAAACCGGAGTAGATCGATTTGGTAACTTGATAGGCTTTGCCTTGATGGGAGAATCCTCTAATTTTGGTGGAGTGCTTGATGTGTCTTTTCAAGCCATCACATTTCCTCAAATATCGGATAAATTAATTACTGATCCTGATTTTCAATTATTAGCTTCAGCAAGTTCTTCACTACCTGTTTCCTATGAGATCCTCTCTGGGCCTGCAACTTTAAACGGAGATATGGTTTCATTGAACGGAACTCCAGGAGAAGTGATGATCAAAGCAAGTCAAGGTGGAAATGGAACTTTTGATCCAGCGGAAGATTTAATTAATACTTTCCAGGTAATAGACCCTAGCCTAAATACACCAGTCGTCGAAGCTCGTAGCCCTTTGGCTGGTGATGTTTACGTGCCGGTTTTAAAGCCAATTCAGTTAGCGGCTATCGCTACTATTCCTTACCCTGATTTATTTTCTGTTGATGATTTAAAATTTGAAATTGATGGTGATATGATCGCAGCAAAAGATTGGAATAATGAGCACTATACAGCCTGGTGGACTCCTCCCGCGTATGGCAGTTATACTTTAAAAATTATTTCCACCAATAATTTTGGAGCAAGTGCAACAGAGACGGTGATGATAAATATTGTCGATCAGACTTCCAATGTATCGGTGAATACTATAGACCAGGTTTGGGCTGACGTAAATAATGGAGTAGTAGAAGTAGAGGCAGAATTACCGAGTTTTTTAGGCGCTTTTGACAATATTTCAGGAGCACTTACCATTGAGTGTCCACCAGGAGGTTGCGACCCATGGGATAGGATATCAGGATTGGAAGTAAAAGGACATAATGGAGAATGGTACGAAATCATTCGATACATTACCCCTTATGGCGTAGGCTGTGAAAGTAGCATTGACTTGACTGATTTTATGTCAGCGCTACAAGGGAAAATAAAATTCCGAGTTTACCTTGGAACACTGGGAAATGGATTTTTATATTCGCTGGATTTAGATTATACTGCCGGGATTCCAGCTCATCCTTATAGTACAATTTCGGAGATTTGGAGAGAAACTTATAACTTTGGAAACATGGAAGATCTGACGCCAGTACCCAAAGTTAATTTTGAATTTCCTGCAAATGCAGCAGCAGCAAAATTAAAATTAGTTGCTACCGGTCATGGCTGGGGCGACAATAATACAGGAAACGCAGCTGAATTTCATGAGGATACTCATCATATTTGGATAGATGGTGCTCAAACTTTTGAACAACATAATTGGCTAGGATGTAATCCAAATCCTGATGATTGTAGCCCTCAAAGCGGAACATGGTTTTATGACCGGGCTGGATGGTGTCCAGGCTCAATCGCTCCCTGGTTTGATTATGATATGGAATCTTATATTAATAATGGGACGATAGAGATGGATTACCTCTTCGATGAAGGTTATGTTGATCTTTGTAATGCTGCAAATCCAAACTGCATCAGTGGCACTACCTGTGATAATTGTGATGATGGATTTAATCCACACCTTATTGTCTCCACTTATTTAGTTACTTCAGGTGATGTTCCTCTTGAAGAAGGTGAAGTAACCGGGACAAATGATTTAATGGATGAGAGTCTTGTCTTTAAGGTTTTTCCAAATCCGACTTCCGGTGTTTTAAATATTGAATTAAATGAGACTGTTGATAAAATGGATATTAGAGTGTACAACAGTCTTGGTCAAACTATGCTTGTTTTTGAAAAAGATGTTACTGCTGAAAAAACCAGTATTGATATCTCCCGTTTAGTAAGTGGTATGTATACGATTGAAGTAATTACCAGTAAAAGCTCTGGATTACAGAGAGTAATCTTAGATTAAGGGTTCAGGAATCTGCTCCACTTTTACAATGAAGTAAACCACGCAGGTTTCAAAAACCTGCGTGGTTTTTCTTTATCCTATATCATCTTATTTTGAGCTCACCCAACCCTTTTACTATTTTTAGAAGTCTTTAATCTTGATAGTCCAGTTAAAAAATATAAAGCCTATTTATGAAAAACATTATCCTCCTTTTTGTTTTATTTTTTTTCGTTAATATTTCTTTTGCCCAAGGTGTGGAAATAGAACCAAAGCATCAGTATCAGCATGAACTGGGGCTTGACCTATCTAGTTTGGTTGATCGCTTCTTCCTCAAAGCTGCGAATAATGCATTCCAAAGAGATTATATTCTCACTTATAAA
>JBLHJZ010000060.1:0-12621 GCA_047619515.1 Saprospiraceae bacterium
AGTTTACCTGTTTTATGCTGTCCTTGATTAGGGGTAAGTAAGTCAATAGAAGTATGAGGTAAACGATCATTATAATATTTAATAGCTAAGTCTACTTGCTTATTGGCTTTTTCATAAGTTAGAAAATTTTCATCTAAGCCAAAGACATCTTTAAAGGTTCGGTTCATCCGCTCAAACCTAGTCCTATGTGCTTATAAAAGGCCTTCATTAATACTACTGATTGGTACCAGACTTTTTTCTAATTTCTATTGACAAAACCGCTTCAGCCTGATCTATCATCGTTTCAAGCATCTCTACTTTGAGCTCAGATAATTCTAGCTTTTTTCTCAAGTCTGCTAATTCTTGATCCTTCGATGATTGGTCACTTTTAGACTCTTGTTTTTCTAATCCTTCTTCCATTTTATTTTTATCAGGTGGATCAGCATCTAAATATCGGCGATACCATTTTACAAATTCTTTTACCACACCTTTATTTCGCAGTCCATGTTCTTCGGCTAATATACCATAACTGGCCCGACCTGAGATATATTCTTTCGCTATTTTTCGCTTCAGATCTTCTGGATAACAATTTATTTGCTTTTCACGCTTTTTTGGATTTGTCACAATCTTTTACGTTTTTGTGTAAAGCTATACTGTGACAATACAGTAAGCCCGAAAAAAAGGGCTACCGTAGGAATTATAAAAAGATTGCTTTTATAATTATAGAGGTTTCCAGTAGAAGGATAGTGATGAATCTCACCGAGAAGTCCTTTTTCTATAAAAACATAAATGAAAGCAAAGAAGCACCAAATTATACCAAAGGGAACGACTTGCCGAATAAATCTTTTAGTTTTAGGAGGAAGCATTTTATACGGTTTAATAATATAGTAAACTTAACACAATATAGTGAATTATACCGTAGGCCTATTAGAATTCAGGAGCGAACCCTCTTCTCTTTAAAGCTTGACGGGGTTGGTGAAATTTTAGCGCTCTTTCTGAAGGGGTTTGCCAATCAAATCTTTTTCCTAAAATCCCGAAAGTCATCATTCCTGTCGTCCCAAGGGATAAAGGTTCCTGATCGGTCCCAATTAAAAGGAAAACGAAAAGAGCTAAGCAAATCAATTGCCGTACTTCCTTTTGTAAATATGACCGCTAGTGAAGAAATGCACACATCACTATGATTGGCTTGGCTTACAAAAGCGGCTTTAATTCCAAAACGGTTTTCAATACTTATTTCAAAAAGGAGACGGGGATGACACCTAAGCAGTATATTAAACAATTGTCACAGTAAAATTTTCCAGCTATTTAGAGTATGTTTGTATGGCTTTCGTTTAAACTTAATCAAAACAATGTTCTTTATCCTTGGCATTTCCATTGCTGTTTTCCTTGTATTTTTATTATTGATAAAAAAGAATAAGTCGCATGCCGATCAAATCCTAATGGCTTGGCTCCTTTTGATGGTTATTCATCAATTATTACATTATGGGCTTTATACAGATGAACTATATAATTATCCGCATTTGCTTGGTCTGGAATTTCCAATGCCGATTTTACAAGGGGTATTCCTGTATTTCTATGTATTAGCGATCACTGGAAAGAAAGTTATAGGATCCTGGTCGGCATTAGTACATCTAATACCGGCATTGGCACTTGTTATTTTGGCGATTCCTTTTTACACGTTGTCAGGAGAAGAAAAAATAAATGTATTTAAAACCGATGCCGCAGGTTATGAATGGTTTGTCATTATAGAAGGAGTCTTGATGACAGTTTCAGGATTAGCTTATTCTGCTTTTTCCCTTATACGGATAAAAAAACACCATCTTAACATTCAGGAAAATTTCTCCAATACCGAAAAAAAAGAATTGCAGTGGCTTCAGTACCTTTCCATTGGTCTGGGTATGATATGGTTTGTTGCCATCTTTTTTGACGGAACAGTCATCTTCTCCGCGGTAGTGATCTTTGTTTTGTTTATTGGCTTTTTTGGAATCAATCAAATGAATATTTTTTATTCGAACCAGATACCTGATGTGGTTAGTAATGAAGAACCTGATAAAAGGATTGAAATGAAAACCTCACCCTTGATTGCTACTACAAAACGATATGCTAAATCCGGTTTGAATAAGGAATCGGCTGAACAACTTTATGCTAAGCTAAATGAATTAATGGCTAAAGAATCTCTTTTCATCAATAATGACCTCACTTTAACCGAACTCGCGAAACGCCTTGATGTTCATTCCAATTATCTGTCCCAGGTGATCAATGGGAAAGAGCAAAAGAACTTCTATAACTATATTAATGCACTCCGTATTAAAGAATTTATCCGGCTCTCGGCGCTTCCCGAAAACAAAAAATATACCCTCCTCTCCCTGGCCTTTGATTGTGGCTTTAATTCCAAATCTACTTTTAACAAGCATTTTAAGGAAAATATGGGGAAGACACCTACCGAATATTTTAAAGATTAGACTCCTTTGGTGGCTAAGCCACGACCTTTTATTTTTAAACACAATAGAAACATAGGCAACATAGAATTGGACGCGAAGTATCCAATAAACTATGTGTTCTATTGTGCCTATGTGTCCGTATGGATGTGTTTAAAAAATCTGCGTCCGAAATTAGTTTTCACTAAAATTTTATGACGTAATTTTATCACCTGACCTTACAATTATAACTTTTTTTAAAAATAAATACTTTACTACGAATCAGCATAAAACACTGATTTATAATAACTTATCGCGTTGCACTTACAAGCTCGCACCTATCCATCGTCCGTACTTACAAGCTGCGTCGCCTACCCTCCTACTATTTCGGATGTTTGTGAAAACAATTAATCATGGCATCTAAAAAAGTGCTTTTCGTTTTATTTTCCACCTTAGCAATCGCTATCGGTCTTTACCCACTATTCATGCTTTTTATGGGTTTACATTTTGATTTATTTAATTCAAAAAGCACCGCCTTATTAGCCGATGCTCTTTGGAACATTAGCTTTTATACGCATATCAGCTTGGGCGGAATTGCGTTGCTAATCGGTTGGACAGGGTTTAGCAAAAAGCTGCGAACTAAGAATATTGAAATCCATAGAAATATTGGCAAGGCCTATATTGCAGCGGTGCTCTTGAGTGCCATTGGCGGTATCTATATTGGCTTTTTTGCAACCGGAGGGATTATTACTTCTACCGGATTTATAAGCCTGGGAATCATATGGTTTTTTACCACATGGAAGGCATATCAGTTTGCCAAAGCCAAAAATATTATAGCACACAGAAAAATGATGATTTATAGTTACGCTGCTTGCTTTGCTGCGGTAACCTTAAGGTTGTGGATGCCATTGCTCCTTATTATATTCAATGATTTTGATATAGCATACAAGATTGTTGCATGGTTGTGCTGGGTCCCCAATTTATATGTGGCTCATCTCATCATTAGCAAACAAAAAAGTAATAGCCCAATTAAAGATAGGGTCTCCCTTTCATCAATAAAGAAGTTCTGATTTATAAATGCGAACGATGAGGACTGGCTCCAGGATTATCTTTGTAGAAAAATACTAATAATGACAGCAATTAAAAGAAGTACCGTAATTATTGATGCTTACCAAATGAAGCACCTGAAGTTTGAAATAATAAACGACGAACATGTCGTAACACTAAGAGATACAGAAGGATATGAAGTAATCAAAGGCTACGGGGTCACGGTCATTGAAGCCATAAATGATTTACACAGTAACTTAATATAAATATTTTCCGCTCTCCCAATAGGGGTAAGCTACTTGAATTTATATCTCATAGTCTCTACCAGGAAAGAAATCATATTTGAAAACAATTAATTAAAATCATGAATAAATTTTTGAAATTATTTAGTCTCTTTTTGATCTTACTCAATACAACGAGTAGCTTCTCACAAGAAAAAATGACTCTTAGCGGCCATATCCGCGATGCCACCAACGGGGAAGAATTGATCGGCGCCAATATCTATGTAGTCGAATTGGGGAGTGGCCTATCTACCAATGCCTATGGATTTTATTCCTTATCCCTTGATCCAGGGGATTATAAAATTAGCATCAGCTACCTCGGATTTCAACAACAAATAATAGCTATTTCCGGGAACAAAAATCAGGTTATGGATATCGAGCTCCAACCAGAAGGAATATTTATAGATGAAATCGTGGTGACCGCCAGGGAGGAAGATCAAAATGTGACGAACATCGAAATGAGTGTGGAAAAATTGAGTGCTGCACAGATCAAACAAATCCCTCAGGTAATGGGAGAAGCGGATTTGATTCGAAGTATTCAACTACTACCGGGGGTAAGTACCGTCGGGGAAGGCGCCACGGGCTTCAACGTGAGGGGCGGTAATGTGGATCAAAATCTGATATTGCTCGATGAAGCAACGGTCTATAATTCCTCTCACCTGTTTGGCCTTTTTTCGGTGTTCAATGTGGATGCCATTAAGGATTCTAAATTGTACAAAGGCGGCATCCCTGCTAAATATGGTGGGCGGCTTTCTTCTGTATTGGATGTCCGTCAAAGAGACGGCAACCGGAAAAATTTCGCTGTGAATGGTGGAATTGGTTTGCTCGCCAGCCGCTTAACGTTGGAAGGGCCCATTCAAAAAGACAAAAGCTCTTTTATGATCGCAGGTCGTAGATCTTATGCTGATTTATTTTTAAAATTAGATTCGGAACTAAAGGACAATGTGGTCTATTTTTATGACCTCAATGCAAAGGCCAATTTTGAATTGAGTGAAAAAGATCACCTTTATTTGTCCGGATATTTTGGAAGAGACGTCTTCAATTTCGGTGATGAGTTTTCCTCCGATTGGGGAAATGCGACTGCTTCCGTTCGCTGGAATCACCTGTTTTCCAATAAGCTGTTTTCTAACTTCACTGCAGTATACAGCGACTATGGTTATTCTTTCGGTGTACCGGAAGGCGCAGAGGCATTCGATTGGGATGCCAATATTTACAATTACCTCCTAAAGGGAGATTTTACTTACTTCTTCAATCCGGGAAGCAAACTGGACTTTGGCCTGGAGTCGAATTTCTACCGCTTTCATCCTGGTCGGGCGATAGGCCTGGGCGATCAATCTATCTTCAATGAATTAGATATCCAACATGAACATGCACTGGAATCGGCTGTCTATGCAAGTTATGAACATCAGCCAATCCCAAACCTAACCCTTCAATATGGCTTGCGTTTTTCTAACTTTCAGCGACTAGGCAAACAGGACGTTTTTATCTATGAAAATGGAGATCCGGCAAATAACGAGTCAATAGTGGATACCGTTTCTTACGGTTCTATGGAAAAGATTACTTCCTTTTCCGCTCCTGAACCAAGGTTTTCTGCCAACTATGTCATCAATAATAAAAACTCGGTAAAGCTTAGTTATAACAGAATGCAGCAATATATTCATCTGGTATCCAACACGACTTCTGCAACACCTATTGATATTTGGACGCCAGCGGGTAAGTATATTGATCCGGCTACCGTCGATCAGTTGGCGATTGGTTATTTTAGAAATTTCAAAGACAATGCCTACGAAGCATCGGTAGAAGGTTTCTATAAAGATTTTGATAATTTATTGGATTATAAAGACGGTGCAGAATTACTATTAAATGAAACCCTGGAAACGGAATTATTGAGTGGTGAAGGGAGAGCTTATGGTCTGGAATTGTCTGTCCGAAAAAACAAAGGCGCAGTTACTGGTTGGTTGAGTTATACTTTGTCGAGATCGGAGCGGAAAGTTCCGGGTATCAATAATGGCGAATACTATGCTTCTAATTATGATAAAACCCACGATTTGTCGTTGACAACAAATTGGAAAATCAATAAGAAATTTAGTCTCTCCGGTAATTTTGCCTTTGCTTCGGGTCGTCCGATTACTTATCCGGCTTCCAGATATGTTTACGATGGGATCACCGTACCGCATTATAGCGAACGTAACGGGGCTCGTACACCAAACTATCACCGTATGGATATTGGACTTACTTATACCCCCAATAAACATCCCGAGAAGCGCTGGAAAAGTTCTTGGGAAATTGGGGCATATAATGTCTATGCGAGACGAAATGCCTATTCTGTTTTCTTCCGTCAAAATGAAGATAAACCATTGGAAACGGAAGCAGTGCGCTTATCTATTTTCGGATCGGTATTACCTTATTTGACTTATAATTTTTCATTTTAAAATTCTCTGTGCAACTCTGTGGTTCTTCGTGTGCTCTGTGTCGAATAAATAATTGGGACACAGAGAACACGAAGAAGCACAGAGGCATTTCTAATTTCATTTAACTTATAAAAACTAAAATCATGGATTTAAAAACATCAATTATATTAGCGATAATCTTATTAATGTTATCAAGTTGCCAGGATGTCATCGACCTCGATGTACCCGACGGGGAGGTTCAATTAGTCGTAGACGGATGGCTGACCGATCAGGAGGGCGAAAAACAGGTTTTATTGTCAACAACCGCAAATTATTTCGATAATACAGAAACCCCTTTTGTGGCCAATGCACAGGTCGTTATTTATAACCAGGATGGGGCAGTAGAAACCCTTGCCGAAAAATCGAACGGCGTATATGTTACCGATTTTGTTGGTCAGATAGGCGAAACCTACCACCTTTATATTCGCACCGCAAGTGGCGAAGAATATGAATCCAATCCCGAAGAGCTTCGTGCTGTTCCAGCTATTACCGCTGTCTATTCCGAATTCAAAGAAGAAACAGCTTTCGAGGACGAGGGCTACTATGTAAGCATTGATACCAACGAACCTTTAGGCGTCGGAGATCATTATCGGTGGAAACAATATGTAAATGGAGAATACCTAAATAAGCCTTTTGATTTACTTTATGCCAGCGATGAGTTTGTAGATGGCAACCCCATTCTTGGATTTGAGGTGACCATTAATGAGCCTTTAGAATTGGGCGATGATTACCTGATTCAACAATTATCTATTTCTGAAGAAGCCTTTGAATTCTTTTCACAACTGCAAACACAAACCGCATTTATTGGTTCTTTGTTTGATAGCCCTCCTGCGGCATTAAATGGGAATATTGTAAACCTTGATCCCTCGGGTAAAAAAGCTTTGGGTTATTTTGGCGTGTCTGCGGTAAGTGAGAAGGGGATGGTGATTGAATAGGAAGACAAAGAATGGCTTAGGACTCAGTCAATCTTTCATCTCATTTATAGCATTGTCTACACTTATAAGGAACTTTTTTCTTATTTTGGTTCCCGGTAGACATTCAGGGCACACGGCTGTATGCAACAACACGTATACTGGTCGTCCCTCCCAAAGGGTCGAACCGTCGCATATACAATCGTTATGTGGCAAAATAAAATCATGCACATTAAAAAACTGAATGATTTTAACAAAAAAAAACTCGCCGCCAGGAGTATAGTACAATTATTTGAGGGATAGGGTATTAATAAGTGTCAGATTTAGGCGAAGTTATTTTGGCTTTAGACAAGCGCAAGAAATAGGGAATAGTGGTTCTATGCGCTATTTTGTTTACGAAGTATAAAGTCAAAACAACAAGTATAAAGCAGACAGATATTAGTAACCTGTCCCTTTACCTGATCTAGTCATAAGAAATTGAGCATACCTGTCGGTATATATACTGTTAATGCCTATCTTGTGAAATTACACACTCTCCAGGTTAATTCAGCGGGAGAGTCGAAATAGTAAACCAATAAATACTTTTTTTAAACCTTTAAAATATAAATTATGAAAAACAATTACTTGTACTGCCTTTCTTTCTTTATGCTTATGGCTTTTAGCCTAAATGCCCAAAACAATCCTTATTATTTTACGGTCGGAAATGGTACTTATGAAGATCTGACCGGTACTACTTCTATAAATAATGGGATGACCTGGGATGACCCGGAATTCGTTTTCCCTCTGGGTTTTGACGTTGAATTACTTGGACGGACTAATGATACATTATATATGAATGAATATACAGGTGCTTTCCTTTCTTTAGATCAGGAGTCCTCAGGAGTTAATACCACTTTGATAATTCCTTACGGCTCTGATATTGCGGATCGGGGCTATATGAGCGGTACGTCCGTGTCGCCGATATCCTATAAAGTTGAAGGAGCTCCGGGTTCACAAATATTTAAAGCCGAATGGAAGAATGCCGGATTTTATAATGAATTAGATCTGGGAACCAATAACAGTTTTGTAAACTTTCAGCTGTGGTTGTACGAAGGCTCCAACGATATGGAAGTCCATTTCGGACCAAACAATATCGTTGATTTTGAATTGATCCATGACTTTAACGGGCCTATGATCGGGTATATCAGCAATTTGTCTATCCAGAATGATGACTTTGATGCCTGGTGGTATTTAACAGGAGATCCTACCGCTCCGATTGTCGACTCCCTCGTAAATATAATGGATGAACCTGTTGGCTTAAATGCAACTATCCCTCCGGGTACCATTTATCGGTTTTCGTCTTCCCCTACGGTATCCGTCCATACCCCATCAATTGATCATGAAGTGGCGATTTATCCTTCGATTGTCCAAAATGACTTTGTGATTCGATTTGATAACCCGGACTTTAATGAAGCCTTGGTTGAAATCTTTGATGCTTATGGAAAATTGATCAGTCAGCAACCGATCACCAACAAAATTGAAATGATCAATGCCCAAAACCTAAATACTGGCATGTATTTCATTCATATCAAAACCGAAAAAGGAGAGGCCGTTAAGAAGATAGTCAAGCAATAATATTAGCGTACATAACCTATTGCCGAAAACTTGATTCAAGCTATTAACTTTTAGCTTTGGTTTCCCTCCTGCGCGTTTTAGGACGCCATAAAGGGAAACCAAAGCTAAAAAACTTGCCTCACATGTATCAAGCAGGATAAAGTCTGTCCCATTAGAAGGGGCTAATCAGAGGTAAGTAGCAGACTAACATACCTCCGGTAGTTAAAAAGCCTGCGGTACGGGGCCGACAATCTTTTATTTAAAACCAAATACAAAAGGCAATCGCGCCTGAACCCCTTCCATCTGGTTGATTTCTTTCAAATACCGATAATAGGGAATGGCCTCCATCAACTCTGCTTCGACAACTGCTTTAGCTGTTTTCTGTCCGGTGAATTGTTCAATCATTTGTTGGATAGGTTCCTTCGCAACCGGATATTCCGTGGTGCGGTACTTCTCTAGGCCAGCCAAACTTGCCGCTGCTGCAATTGCTCTGTCCAGATCCCCGATATCATCTACCAGTCCGATTGACTTAGCTTTCGTTGCGGTCCACACCCTGCCTTGAGCTACATTATGTACTTCATCCCTGGTCATTTTTCTACCATCAGCCACCCGGGCAAGGAATGTTTCATAAATCTCATCTGTGGACTCCTGAAGGATAATACCTTCTTCGGGCGAAATATTTTTAAGCGGCGTGATCCCTACCGCAAATTTTCCGGTAGTCAGCGTATCAAAAGTGACACCGACTTTTTCTTTTAGCATATTTTCAATACTTGGGATCATACTGAATACTCCGATTGATCCGGTAATCGTATTCAGCTCGGCAAAAACAGAATCTGCCGGACAGGCAATATAATAACCGCCAGATGCCGCCACATCACCCATGGAAGCAATAACTGGCTTACCTGCTTCTTTCAGCAATTTTATTTCCCGCCACATCATATCCGAAGCAAGAGCACTTCCTCCTCCTGAATTCACCCGCAATACAACGGCTTTTATTTTATCATTTTTTCGTATTTTTCTAAAAATCTCCACATACTTATCACCACCGATACTTCCGGGAGTTCCTTTTCCCATATCGATGGTACCTTCTGCAAAGACGATCGCGATTTTATCCTTAATCTTAAAATCAGTATCAGATTTCAACCCTTTTCCATAGTCTCCCAATCCAATCGTATTGAGCTTATCGTCTTTATCCAGACCAAGCAGGTTTCTAATTTCGTCCAATGCTTCGTCTTCATAACCAACGGCATCCACCATTTTATAATCTAAAGCATCCGCTGCATTTCTAAGTAAATACTCGTTGGCCATTTTCCGAAGCTCTTGCTTGCTGATTTTTCGACCTTCTGAAATATCCGTTAAATATAAATCATACATGCTTTCGACATACTCCCTGGTTTGCAGTCGATTTTTTTCACTCATCTTATCCAAGCGATAGGGCTCTGTGGCACTCTTAAAATCACCGGCATAATATACCTGCATTTTTATGTCCAGCCGATCCAGCATATCTTTAAAAAATGGAATCTGTGCACCGAAACCCCGAAAGTCTACTCCTCCGAGCGGATTTACAAAAATTTTATCCGATATGGAAGCCAGATAGAAAGTGCCTTGAGAATAATATTCTGAATAAGAGACAATGAATTTTCCATCGCTTTTAAAATCAACCAGTGCATCCCGTAACGTAGAAGCGGAGGCTCTGCCCATCGGTACCGCGTCAATATCCAGATAAATACCCTTGATCTTGTCGTCGTCTTTTGCTTTACCAATAATCTCTACCATCTCGAATAAACCCAATTTCTTTTCTGTATCAAAACTGAAGGGATCAACGGGAACATTATTGGTTTTTTCAGGAACAGCGCTTCCCAAGTCTAGTTTTAAAACGGTATTCGCCTTGACCTTTTCCGGAGCGTCTGCTGAAGACACTACCTTCCCGATTACTAAAGCTCCAATACCACCGACGACAACCGAAGCTAAAATAACTCCAAGGCAGGAAGCGAACACAAATTGAAAGAATTTACCCATTTATCTAATATTTAGTGATTAGTTGTATTTTAATATTCCGCAAATTTAAATATTCCCTTGACAGATTCTAGTTTATTTTAGATGAAATTCAGTGATTGTTAGATGATTGAAAATCAGCAGGTGACCATCGGGGGCAAAACCAGGTGAAATTGTACTGTTGTCTATTAATTGTTTCCCTCACGAGTTTTGAAAAATAGCTGTCAATAGTCTTTTCTGGCAATTATATGCTATCCTCAATATAAAAAATCCGTACCTTGTCAGGTCATTTTGTGCGAACACCTGTATATCTTCCCTTTTTGATTTATTAATTAATCAGCTACGTGTTACCTTTAGGCCATGGAGAACCTACATTCTAAAAAACTATTTTTAAAATTTTTAGTGGGAATAGTATTTATTACTTGTTCCCTTAAAGCAACTGCCCAAATTGAAGTAGAGCCAACCGGCCCTATCTTCTCTCCCGAAAGCCTAATCACCAATGTCTTTCTCGGGGAAGGTGTCGAAGTCACGAATTTAACTTATACCGGCTCAGAGCAAGCGGTCGGATATTTTACCAATGGCCTAAATGATATAGGACTTGATCGTGGAATCATTATGTCCTCAGGTTTGGCGATCGAAGCGGCTATGGGTAATAATTCCGGTAGCACTAGCGGTAATACAACTGGCTCGGGTACCGATCCGGATTTAGACCCGATAGCTTCTGGTGTGCTAAATGACATTGCCTGGTATGAAATCACCTTTATTCCGACCAGTGATACATTGCAATTTAGATATGTCTTTGCCTCCGAAGAATATCCGGAGTATGCCTGTACACAGTTCAACGATGTATTTGGCTTCTTTTTGACTGGGCCCAACCCCGCTGGCGGCTCTTATAACGGGCAAAATATTGCGCTGGTCCCCGACCCGGCCGACCCGTCTGGGCTAACCTTTACCACTATCCCTGTGACGATCAATAATGTAAACAACCAAGGAGTCAACACTGGCGCCGGGTGTAATTTTGATTATGGCCTATATTATAATGATAACTCATTGTCGAGCACCCTTACCTATGATGCCTATCTCGATATTTTCACCGCACAGGCCATTGTTATTCCCTGCCAGGAGTATACGATCAAGTTGGCGGTAGCTGATGTGGGAGACGATAATTATGATACCGCTGTGTTTTTAGAAGCCAAAAGTTTTGGAACCGGAGCATTGGACGTAGCATTTAGTGCTATTAGTCTGGACGGAACGATCACCGAAGATTGTGTTTCCGCAGTACTTACTTTTGCCTTGCCTTCCTCAACTGACGCTGATTATGCGATCGATTACACCATAATTGGGACGGCTGGAAATGGGGTAGACTACCAGCAAATACCACTTGATTTAATTATTGCGGCAGGAGATAGTGCGGTTAGTGTTGATGTCATAGCCTGGGAGGATGGCATCCTTGAAGGTGCAGAATCTATTGGAATTGATGTACAGCGGGATCCGTGTAACCGGGATACTTTTTGGCTTTTTATCAAGGACAATGAATTAGTCCCTCCCCAGCTTGGTCCCGACACGACTATTTGCCAGGGTCTTTCCGTACAACTAGATGGGACTATACCCATTTCATTGCCCGTTCCACCAATTTTTACGGATACGATCGATTATCCGATCGTCACTTTTTCACCTAATAATCCGCCACCACCTGGTACCCTCCCGACTCAATCAGAGATACTGGTTTTTGGGGTGCAGCCGACCACTTTGCAGGCAGGAATAATCAAACGAATATGTATCGATATAGATCACATCTGGATATCAGATGTCGATGTATTCCTCCTCGGCCCCGATGGTCAGTTTATTGAATTGACCACAGATAATGGGGGCTCGGGAGATGATTATACCACTACTTGTTTTACGCCACTGGCTACTAATGAAATAAATTTTGGATCACAAGCACCCT
>JBLHJZ010000061.1:0-12529 GCA_047619515.1 Saprospiraceae bacterium
GAAGGTTGTCAATATAAGGCAGAAGCTATCTATAATGTCATCGAACCAGCCTTTGACACGCCTAATGCCTTTACGCCAAACGGCGATAATACTTCTGATTATTTCAACGTCTTGCATGGTGCCAATGTAGAAATCATTGAGTTTAAAATCTTCGCCCGCTGGGGTGAGATGATTTATAATAATGAAACGCCAACGACAGGGTGGGATGGTAAAAATAAAGACAAAGATATGCCATCTGATGTGTATTTCTATTTCGTTAGAGGAAGAAATCCTGCAGGTGTGATTTTAGAAAGAAAAGGAGATGTCACCTTAATCAGGTAATAAAACACTCCGATTCCTCAACAATCCAAAGATGCGATGATTAATTTTATCGCCTCTTTGTTCGTTTTGGTAGCTGGTTTGTATAAAGAGCTTAGTAATTTTGATTACTCTCCGATGTTTTATTGGCTACTTTTCAAAATTTTATTTATTTTTAGAAAAAATTATACACATGAATAAAATAATCTTCACCCTTCTTTGCTCCCTGTGTCTTTCTTTCTCCCTAATCGCGCAGACTCCCGAATTTGTAAATCGCGGTGGTCTGGGATATGTAAAATTTGGGTTGGGCTTTGGTTCGCCCAATGATTTGAATGACGATTTGACAAAGACATTCGGTCAAAATGCAGCTATCAGTGGAAGCTCTTACCAGATCGGTGCCGGAGGATTTTTGCTTTTCTCAAAAAGGATAATCGTCGGTATGGAAGGATATGGCTATTTCCATTCAACAGAAGAAGCTGGACCCTATTCGGCAAAACTGACCGGCGGAGGTGGCGAACTGAGATTAGGCCTCGCACTATGGAATAATACCAAATTCCTGGGCTTCCCGTATATCGGAATTGGTTTTGGTGGTAATCGCCTTGAGGTCAAGAACGACGCTACCGAAGAAGTACTTTTCGGAGAGACAACCGTCCCGGAATATTTTGAAGAACGCCTGAGAATCGGCTATCCTGTGCTTGATCTTGGTATTTCTATTATCAGAATTCCGGCTCCAGACAAGGACGGGCTCAGTATCGGTGGACATATCGGATTCCGTACTGCATTAGGAAAAGATACCTGGAAAATGGATAATGGTGACAATGTCGTCGGGACTAATGATATGGGACTTTCTACTTTTTATATTAAACTATCTATTGGTGGCGGCGGTTTTTTTCATAAGAAGAAAAAGAAGACACCTTAAGGGAGGGGATAGAATGTCTACTCCTCAATATAAAAGTTCCATTCCATAGATATGAAAAAAATAAAAACCCTGGATTTTCTCCGGGGTTTCTATTTTAGTATAGCTACCTAATTTATACTTGGGTAACTTATGTGCATTAAGCTTTTTTCGCAGCAGCCTTTTTCTTAGGGGCGGCTTTCTTGGCCGCAGCTTTTTTAGGCGTAACAACTTTAGTGACAGCCGCTACTTTTTTTGCAGCAGCTTTCTTTACCGTTGTTGCTTTCTTCGCTACTACTTTTTCAACAGCCGCTACTTTTTTCGCTACCGCTTTCTTCGCAGTTTTTGCTTTCTTTGCTACCGCTTTTTTGGGAGCCGCTACTTTTTTAGCTACCGCTTTCTTTGCAGTCGTTGCTTTCTTCGCTACTACTTTTTTAACAGCCGCTACTTTTTTAGCTACTGCTTTCTTTGCCGTCGTTGCTTTCTTCGCTACTGCTTTTTTGGGAGCAGCTACTTTTTTCGCTACTGCTTTCTTTGCAGTCGTTGCTTTCTTCGCTACTGCTTTTTTGGGAGCCGCTACTTTTTTAGCTACTGCTTTCTTTGCCGTCGTTGCTTTCTTCGCTACTGCTTTTTTGGGAGCAGCTACTTTTTTCGCTACTGCTTTCTTTGCAGTCGTTGCTTTCTTCGCTACTGCTTTTTTGGGAGCAGCTACTTTTTTAGCTACCGCTTTCTTTACCGTCGTTGCTTTCTTCGCTACTGCTTTTTTGGGAGCAGCTACTTTTTTCGCTACTGCTTTCTTTGCCGTCGTTGCTTTCTTCGCTACTGCTTTTTTGGGAGCCGCTACTTTTTTAGCTACCGCTTTCTTTGCCGTCGTTGCTTTCTTCGCTACTGCTTTTTTGGGAGCAGCTACTTTTTTAGCTACCGTTTTCTTTGCAGTCGTTGCTTTCTTCGCTACTGCTTTTTTGGGAGCAGCTACTTTTTTAGCTACCGCTTTCTTTGCCGTCGTTGCTTTTTTCGCTACTGCTTTTTTGGGAGCAGCTACTTTTTTAGCTACCGTTTTCTTTGCAGTCGTTGCTTTTTTCGCTACTGCTTTTTTCGCAGTTTTTGCTTTCTTCACTACTGCTTTTTTCGCAGTGGTAGCTTTTTCAGCAGCTGGCTCTGTAGTCACTTCTGCTTTCACCGTAGTTTTTTTAGCTACTGCTTTTTTAGCTACAGTTTTTTTGGCAGATGCCTTTTTAGTGGTTGCTTTTTTAACAGCCATTTTTTAATTAATTTGAAAGGTGATTAAATTATTCATTGATCTTTAGACGTAGAATCATTTAAAAAGATTCATTTTTGTTTCGCCTATTTTTTTTGATTAGTTACCGTAAAAGTTTAAATCGTTATTTGCGAAATCGAAAAAATAAAAATTGAGCTTAAAAAAATAACACATAAGTCTAAAAACAAATGCAAAGGTAAAAAAAAAGTGCTACTGTACCGCATATTTTTAATACACGGCTTTTGATTACCAAAGTCTCAAATTCTTGTATGGTTTCATGTTATGAATACAAGACTACTTGAACATAAAACTTGAGTCGATTGTGCTTTTTTTGAATCTCCTATTTGCACTGAGATTTTTATCTTGAACACTTCTATCAAGACATTCTAAATGAAATAACGAAGTACTTTATTGTTGTCCTTCTCTCTTTTTGCATTTACTCCTCCTACTCTTACACCAATACTTTTGCAAGCGTCTGTCAAAGATTTTATAAAAACGATCAGAACGCTTACCGGGAAATTGATTTATAAAGAAAAATATCCCCCCACCCCACCATTACTTTTGAATACTAGACATTTTCTATCACTAAAAAAATGAGCTGAAGGAGGAAAAAGTTCTGAGCTTTGGAAGAATTAAGTATATGTCGAACCAGTATGATTATCTCATTAAAAGTTAGTCGTACTGACCTTGAAATTATGGATGAAAAAGAAATCAAGAAGTCATACTTCGATTCATTTCATTCACTCAGTATGACATTGAAGGAAATTCTAATTTTCGTTTCAACATTCTTAACGAATAAATCCTATCTTTGCGGCTGCATTTGAAAAAATGCATGATTATTTGATTTCAGAACTTAATAAATTTGATATTTAAAATGGAAAGAACACTGATATTGATTAAGCCGGATGCTATCCAAAGAGGACTTGCCGGTTCGGTACTAAATCGTTTTGAACGTAAAGGATTAAAACTAGCTGGCGTCAAAATGATGCAATTGAGCGATGAGTTATTAAGAGAACATTACTCACATATCGCTGATAAACCTTTCTTCCCTGGTATTGCCACTTTTATGAAATCCTCACCGGTTATCGCAGTTTGCATAGAAGGTTTGGATTGTGTAGATACGGTAAGAAGACTTTGTGGGATCACTAAAGCCAGAGAAGCAGAAGTCGGTACTATTCGTGGAGATTTTGCAATGAGTATTCAAACGAATATCGTGCATGCTTCTGATAGCCTGGAAAATGCAAAAGCGGAGGTCAAAAGATTCTTCAATGAGAGCGAATTATTTAGCTATGACTTAGCCTTAGCTACTAATATTTATTCTAGCGACGAGTTGAGTTAAAAATAAATCTGGTGATCGGGTGATGAAGTAGTTTTGTGAATCACCCGATCACTCCTCACCCGATGTTAGTAAAGCTCATACTCAAAAAGATAAGTGATCGGCCCTTCTGTTTTTGTCATTTCCTGCTTTTCCATCAATCCATCTATCGTAAATTTAGTCTCGATCAATTCTATTGGCCGTTCGCCCATCATACGTTCAAAACGGACTTCATTATCATTTTGATCGAACTCCCGAAGGTCAGTAAAGACACTGCCACTTTCCAAATCTTTCATGATATGCTTTGCGCGATTACCACGCTCATCAAATTCAAATTCGTCAGTGCGAATTATTTTCTCGTCTTCATTTAAAGTATCTACTTTATAAACCCTGGCTTTATCGTCACGATGATAATCATAAAACCGTACCGTTTCAAACCCTTCTTCATCTACTCGGACACTTTCCGTAATTTCACCATAGTCATTATACTCAAATTCCGCTTTCGTTTCCACCTCTCCGGAGTCACTATAAATCACCTCTTTCAAAACCCGGTCTTCTCCATCAAAACGTCGAAATTCTTTACCTTCCACTTCCCCATCCTGATCTACAATATCAATAGTGGTAGATTTTTCAGCTTCATCCCTACTATATTTTTTATAAGAAACCGAACCATCAGCAAACTCCAGGGTAACCTGATGTGCTTTTCCACTCTCGTTATATTCAATCCGTATTACCTGATCCGGTGACTTTCCGGTTGAATATTGTTCTTCCACAATCACCCGTCCTTTCTCATCAAATTCATAGTCGGTTTTATTTTCCAGGTCTCCATCCTCATTGAAGTGTTTCAACAGGACGATGTTACCGAGTTGATCTCTATCTTCATAGACGGTGAGGATCTTTTCTCCTTCCTGATCGCCGGCTACATATGTTGTAATAGATTTTATTTTATTCATTTTTTGCAATAATTATAAGCGTTTGTAGCGTGTAAAAGTATACTTCGAACGGCTTAAAAAGGTGATTATGTTATATTTTAAAAACTGGTGATTCAAGTCTTCTCAGCACATGTACTGAGCGCGGCTACAACCTTCAAATGAGAATCACGATTTTATCCCGCGCGAAGTATAGCTTTAGTTTTAATTATTATAGTTTTCCGCCGAAGTAGGTCCAGGAAAAGACTAAAGTCTGCGATCCTTTGCGACAAAGCTACTAAAACAAAGGCGAATATATAAAAAAGCCATCACTTCTCGTTATTGAAAAATGATGGCTTTTTATATACCTCTAAAAAATTTTATTTTATAATCAACTTTTGAGACTGAGTATAAGCTTTTGTTTTTAAAGTAACGATATAAGTTCCAGCCTGATAACGTTCTGCGTTGATGAAATACTTGGAAGCACCCGCCTGGATTTGACCTTCAAAAACGATCGCTATACTTCTTCCTAGTACATCCGTCACCTCGATAATTCCCTCGACTGAATGATCACTATTCACAGGTATACAAGTAATCGCATTGGCAGGGTTGGGGAATATTTCATCCAGGGAAGTCTGGCTACCTTCCAAATCAGCTGTACTTACTGTGCAGTCTTCCAACGTAAAAGAAAAGGCACCTGCCTCACCGGGAAGAGGGCGGGTAATCGTTTTGCCATCAGTGGCAGTTGATTCAATATAATAGGAAACTTTTGTCCCCTGCGGTATTCCGGGAATTTCTGCTGACCAAATATCGCTACCGTTATTAGTCATATCGACCGTAGTCCAATCTGATGTCGTTGTCTTGTAGATAAGTGCCGAATTGGAAATACCCAATTGATGTTTGATCTGAGCTTCCACTAAAGAAGGTTCATTTATACAACCGGCATTGATTCTATTCGTAGAAATCCAAAGCGGCTGATGTACGCCAACTTCTTTTGTGATACAATGAATGGCGCCAAGAGAAGGAATAATGGCATTACAATCAATGCCTACTATATTATAACCCGGCATCGTTTCTTCCCAGATTCTTAAAGCCGTAGTATCATATTGTTCTTCATAAACCGGAACAAGGATGGTCTTATTGACAAAAATTGCATTCGCGTACGTTCGATAATCCCCATTCGTATTCGGATAAGAGCCATTCTCCGGAGGCATCGGAATCCTGATCACATTAAAAGGGTCTCCATAAGCGGTCGTATAATTATTGAGGATGTATTGAATATTAGCTTCTATCTGCGGACCATCTGCTACACCCTGAGGATATTGTCCTACCAATAAAGTTTCTTCATCCAAAATCTTCATATGCATATCAATATGGTGAATCACATCATAAGGTAAGGAAGTCATCAAAGGATAAGCTTTTATACCCATGAAGTTTTCCATAATTTGTTTGACCGTACCTTCATCATGATTGGAGGTTCCCCATTCATTGAATGGCCCGTTTTCTTCTAAAAACAGATCAGAAGAAAAAGCAGTGCCCAAACCATCAGACATAAAGTTGCCACCGGTATGAACCAGGTCAGTAGGTACCTGAGTAGTGCAGTAATTATCTATCCCCAAATAATTAGCCACGACTTCTGGGATTTTATCGTCAGCAGGACGAGGACGATTATATATCCAGTCAACAAAAGCCAACTCTCCAACCTCGTCAAGGTATACGGGATTAGGGCCATAATCCCTGACCCAGATACTATTAAAATTATCTTCGATAAAAGTAACATTGGAAGACCAGTCCACACCAGCGCCGCCCAATTGATTTTTCACAACATTTTCGTTACTGCAAATGATGATCACTTCGACTTCTTCGCGGGCATACCGGACGATTTCGGTTAAAATAGGTATCTGTGCAGCCCAGGTAATCACGATGGATTGAAGCTCTTCCCATTCTGCCATTGATCTTAGCGTAGATCCAGGAGGTGGAGAAGTAAGACAGGTTACGCTGCGATTCTGAATGTCAGCGATATAATCTTTCATCATCTCTCTTTCACCGGGGGCAAAGCCTTTTGGAAGAAAAGTATTGGTATTCCTCGGAGTGATCTGAGCAGAAAGGGAGGTAAAACAGCCAATCATTAAAAAGAGTAGAAAATTTCTCATGGGCAGTTATTTTTGGATTAAAGATTATTCGGTCTTCACTACAATATAAGATTTTAAAACCCAAAAATTAGTCCGAAACTTGGCAAAATCGGTAATTGGTCTACTCGATCACCGGTAACGCGGTCTACAAAAAAGATATTACTTCGGTTATAAAGGTTCGTTACGCTCGCAACAGCCTCTAACTGACTGTACTTACTAAAAATAAAAGTTCTTTTCAAACTCAAATCAAATCGGTGATAGACGGGAAGCCTTCCACCATTTCGAACATCAGAATAAATAATTCCAAGCTCACCATTACCAGTAAGTACATCGGTACTCCCGCTATCTTCAAAATTTTCAATTTCATAAAAACCCTGAGTCTGGGTAAAAGGGAAACCTGTTCCAAAATTCCAACGGCCACTCGCTTCCCAAAGATTTGATTCCCCAAAGTTATAAGTCAATAATGCATTTATATTATGTCTACGATCAAAAATAGTCGGATAAATCTGATCTCCATCATCGCGTTTTACATAACCCAAAGAATAGGTCAACCATAGATAAATGGAAGGATTTTCATATTTTACAGAAAAATCAATACCGTAGGCCTCCCCTGTTTCAGCCAGGTAATCAGGGTCGGTAGATTTAGTTTTGTTTCTATTGACATTTATTAATTGTGTAAAACCTTTATAATAAGGCTCCACATTTAAGGCAATATTGTTTGTAATATCATACTCCACTCCAAAAACACCATGATAAGCAGTTTGCAGTCTATTTTCTGTTTCCTTCCCGGTATCAGGATCTAAGATTTGTTGTTCTGGTCCGGTCAAAAACCCCACGAATAAATTGACTACATCTCTTTCGTTGACCGTACTGATGATATTTTGAGAGTAAGTACCACCGGCGGCTTTAATCCTGAGTTTATCTGTAGCATTATATTTTATACCAAATCGGGGTTCCAGCCTAACCTGAGCCTGAGAGGCATAATACTGAAAACGCAAACCAGGTTCAATGATGAGGTTATTAATTTTAAGTTTATACTTTCCATAAGCCGCCACTTCTGTCGTTGATTCTTCCTGTGAAAAATCAAGCCCCAGAAAATTTCTGAACTTAAAATCAGTACTCACTGCATCAATAGCAATACCATAATTTACTTCACTATTTTTTCCGAAATATTTAAAATTCAAGCCAGCAGAAATATTCTTGATGCCGCTAGTTCGCGGAGCCCCATCCTGTTCTTTTAGCTCAATATCATAATTAGAGTAGGTAAACGTCCCGCCGATGATAATATTAGAGGTCGAAGGGATCAAGGTGAAGTCTGCTCCAATACCAATGTTTTTCCAGTTTAAATCCGCAAAACCGGGAAAATCAACCCGGTCATTGAAATCGAAGCCGAAAAGATTGAGTTTACTACCATTTGGTGAGACAAAAGACAACTTGCCATACAAGTCCGTAAAGCTATAGGGAAGTCCTAGTTTATCATTATTTTCCGGATCAACAGCATTCGCCAATTTGTACAAAGAGGTATCTACGGCATAAGAATATAAGGTCTTGGAGGTTTCATCGATATAGGACTTCTTTCCGGTAATCAGAAAGGAAGTGCTTCCGCCGCCTTCTTTTAATTTTTTAATCGGCCCTTCCAATAATACTTTGGCTTGAAAAGGATTGACCGAAGCAATACCGCTCAAGCGCTTTTTGTTTCCTTCTTTCGTTTTGATATCCACTATTGCAGAAATACGCCCGCCATAATCTGCGTTGAATCCACCCGTCAATACATCTATAGATCGTATTGCTTCCGTTTCAAAAACAGAAAAGAAACCAATGGAGTGAAAAGGATTGTAAATGGTCATTCCATCCAGCAGAATCCTGTTTTGTATCGGAGAACCGCCACGTATATACAACTGTCCTCCCTGATCGCCAGTGAATATAATACCGGGCAACACCGGGAGATATTGTGCAAGATCCGGTTCTCCTCCTATTGAGGGCAATGATTTTATTTGCTTAGGGGTGACCGTAACCACAGAAACCTTCACTTCATTTCTGGCTTTTTCCCGCTCAGCAGAAACCTGAACCGTTGCCAGTTCAATTCCTGAACTTTCCAAATAAATGCTCTTATAAGTAATGCCGCCATCCACCACTCTCACATCAACAGCAGTACTATCAAAGCCGGTATAATATACAATCAGTTTATAATTACCTGCGGGGATATCTGTCATTGAAAAGAAGCCATCAATATCTGTATTGGTTCCGATAGACAAATTGTCAAGTAGAACCGTACCATATATAAGCGGTTCTCCACTCTCTTTTTCATAAATATTACCTCTGACTGTTCCCTGTCCCAGAATATTTCCTCCAATCAGAATAGTAAGCACAAAGGCACAAAGTATATTTTTTATCATTTTTTATTTTATTTCAATAGTAAGTTGACCTTAAAATGGTTTTTAAAAGCTAATTATTTATGTCCTGAGCAAAATAAGAGTGCAAATATAAAAGGTCTTGAGTATAATGCATTATCGTAGGTGTCTTTATGTCTTTTATGTCGCAAATATTTCAAGGGCGAGAGGGGTATAGTAAGGGTGAGGGGTGAAAAGTGAGGGCTTTTCTATTCAATCAACTCCCTTCCCCCTTGTCTCAGTATTTCTACGTTCCCTTCAGAAACATCAATAACGGCAGAGGGTATATTATCGCCAATCCCGCCATCAATGACCATATCTACCAGTTTTTCAAAATCTTCATGGATTTCATAAGGGTCAGTGAAATATTCGGTGATTTCATCATCAGATTTCAAAGATATAGATAAAATCGGATTGCCCATTTTTTCAATAATTGCTTGTGCAATATTATTATCAGGAATCCGAATACCCAGTGTTTTGCGATTATTATCCATTGATTTCGGTAATTTTCGGCTTGATTTAAGGATAAATGTAAAAGGACCGGGAAGATTTCGCTTTAATAGTTTAAATACAGCATTATCTATTTGCTGGGTATATTCCGAAAGTTGGCTGATGTCTTTGCAAATAATAGTGAGATTAGCTTTTTGAGGATTTAGGTTTCTCAGGCGGCAAATTCTTTCAATCCCTTTCTTTTGATAAATATCACAGCCCAGCCCATAAACCGAGTCTGTCGGATAGATAATTACTCCTCCGCGCTGGAGTACATCGACTACCTGGGAGATTTTTCTTGCGTCCGGATTTTCTGCATTTATATCAATAATCATAAGACTGTTTTTAAATTCCGTCAAAATTAATAAAAAACTGGCATTAAAAAAGGTGATGCAGCAAAATAGCCACACCACCTTTATAATTATTTACGCTAAAAACTTAAATTAATAAGTCTTCATTACTATCAACTTTCTGACCTTGTGCAATCCGTCTTTTGTATAAACATAGACATGGATAGCACCATTTTTCAAGGCACTGATGTCCACTTCAACAAGTGTCTCCCCCAAGGCAGGTATAGTAAAACAAGTATTATTTGCCCACAATAGCTCCACCGTATATATTCAAAAGTAAATGCTTTTGCTTTATCTCCCCCACTTCCACAGCAATCGCCATTATTATTAGGTGGATCCAGTAAGTCCGGATAGTCAAGATTCACGATATTACCAGGATTGCTAATAGTTCACAACTTAAATTAATTATCTCCAAAATCGTCAAACCCATCCTCCTCCTCCTCATCAGCATCATCAAACATACCGGCAAGCATGTCCCTGAAGTTGAAAGTAGAATCAACGATATCCTTACTGATCACATTGAATTCTGACAAGCCATGCAACACTAATTCCATAAAAATATAACGATCCTTGTTATCAATATTGATGTTTTTCACCAATTTACTCAATCCAGCTACTTTCTCCAACTCTTTTCGATAAGCCTCATCCGTACCATCATTCATAAGATCAATAATATTCCCTCCGGCGAACCAGGCCCTGATTGTGCCATAAGGATCTCGTGCTTTGCCTTTTTGCATTTTATCAGGGTTTGGAAAATGATCCAAAAATTTCTTTTTGACAGCCTTAGACAAAAGTGCCAGTGCTACTACATAAGGGCCTTCCTGTTCCCCTTCATAGACTAGTTCTACCTTTCCGGTAATAGCAGGTACTACGCCCCAGAAATCAGTGACTCTTATCGTCGTTTTCTTTTCTTCATTGAGCAACATTCGCCGTTCTGCCGTGCTGACCAGGTTTTCATAGGCGGAAATACTTAAACGAGCAGACACCCCGCTTTTTTCATCGATAAATTCACTTTCCCTGGCTTCAAAAACGATTTGTTCCAATAATATTTTCAAAACCTCCGGCACTATAATCGCTTCTTCCTGATCCTTCGCAATCTTAGCTTCCTGATCGGTAATCTTCCTCGCTATCTCAATCGTCCGGGGATAGTGCGTAAGCACCTGGCTTTCGATACGGTCTTTGAGTGGCGTGATAATACTGCCACGATTGGTATAATCTTCCGGATTCGCAGTAAAGACAAACATGATATCCAACAACAATCTCAACTTGAAGCCACGGATTTGCATATCCCCTTCCTGAAGTATATTGAACAGGGAAACCTGGATACGTGCTTGTAAATCCGGCAACTCATTGATCACAAATATAGATCGGTGAGACCGGGGTATCAAACCAAAGTGAATAACGCGTTCGTCCGCATAAGGGAGTTTTAAGGATGCTGCTTTTATCGGATCCACATCACCCACCAGGTCAGCAATACTTACATCCGGGGTAGCTAATTTTTCTACATACCGGCTGTCCCGGTGAATCCATTCGACAGGCGTCTCGTCTCCCTTTTCAGCGATAAGATCCCGTGCAAAACGGGATATCGGATTCATAGGGTCATCATTCAGCTCACTACCGGCTACTATAGGCATGTATTCATCCAACAGATTGACCATTAACCTCGCAATACGGGTTTTCGCCTGTCCTCTGAGTCCTAGTAGTAAAATATTGTGTTGCGAAAGGATTGCTCGCTCAATATCAGGGATGACGGTATCTTCAAAACCTAGAATGCCTTCGAATACCTTTTCCTTATTCTGGAGTTTTTTGACCAGATTCTCTCGTAATTCCTGCTTAATCGTCCGGGATTGATAGCCAGATTTTTTCAGCTCTCCTAAAGTACTTGCTTCTTTCATTTTTGTGACTATAGTTATGTTCAATGCAAATAAAACAAATAAACATGGTAATTCAGGGATTGTTCTCAATTTTATTCATTTACAGAGGTGTAAATTGAATAAAGCCTTTGTGTATCCTCCGTGTGCTCTGTGTCCCTAAAATGTCCAGTAGTATAATTCGAAATGGTTAACCAAGATAATTTTCTAGTTTTCGTTTTGCAAGAAACAAAATCTATTTTTTTCATTGACGCGACACAAGTCAACAGAATAAAAGCCTCTTCACAGTAACCTATTTAATAATAACACTTTACAAATATTAATTAATAATAATAGACTTTATAACGTTATAGGAACGTTATAGAAATAAAAATAAAAACGACTCCAATAAAAGCCCTTGGTCATTAATAGCATACTATTTGTAAAATAGGAAATAACCATTAAAAATACATAACGAATATTGCACGACAAAGCCAAAACTATTTACTTTAAAAAAAAAATGTGAATAGTTTTATTAAATATATACATGAAAGTCTTAGCGACCATAAAGCATTTGTAGAGCATCTGCTCAGTATCATTGATACCAAGCTTCAGTTTACGAAACATCGGACCAATGGACTGATC
>JBLHJZ010000062.1:0-12479 GCA_047619515.1 Saprospiraceae bacterium
ACAGGGATAGTATTGACGGACGATTAAAAATCGGCCCGGTCTGGGATTTCAATCTGGGGTTTGGAAATGTAGACTTTTGCATGGGGCCGGAAATTGATGCGTGGGTATTGGATTATATTGATTTCTGCCCTGAAGACAATTGGCTGCCTCCCATATGGTGGAAAAAATTGAGAGCAGATACTACCTTTCGGAATGATGCCAAAGCGCGATGGGTGGAATTGAGAAGTGATATCCTTTCCAACGATAATATATGGACTTGTATAGATTCGCTGGTCGCAGAAATTGATATAGCAAAAGACCGAAATTTTGAACGTTGGCCGGTTCAGGCAGATTACGTCTGGCCTAATGCTTTTGTCGGGGGTAGTTATTCAGCAGATTTGGATTATTTAAAAAACTGGCTCCGGGATCGCTTGATATGGATGGACGGAGAGATCGATGACTTTGATAGGATTATTTATAAACCAGCAGATTATTTTGATCCCTTAGTTTATCCAAATCCTTTTGATACAGAAGTTAACTTTGAGTATTATGTTCGGGATTATGAGGAGGTCACTATTCTGATTTATAATGCTCAGGGGCAGTTAGTTGCCAATCTTCAGGATGTCGAACATCCCAATGGTAAAGGCAAATTGGCGTGGAATGATCAGCGACCCGCCACAGGGGTTTATTACTATACGATCTACTTTAATGGTGATAAAATAAAATCAGGGTCAATTTTGTGCAACAAATAAATAGCTTTATAGTATTAGTATTAGCATATGATTAAAAATAATGTGTTTGGCATGGTGATTGACTAGACAAGCTAAAGCACCTATCTGCTTTTATTCAATCCCCAGCTAAAAAAAATCTATAAGAATCGTCTCTAAAAGGTTCAGACCTTTTGATGACTTAATTGTTTGGCTATTTAGACCAGTTGTATTCAGAGCTCTCAATTTTTGATTTTTTATTAAATCATAAATCAACGCATCAAGACTTAGGAAAACCAATTAACATACAAATCAACTGGTACTTTTTATATTTTAATTTTTTTTGCATTATTTGATTTAAAAGAGCTTTAATTTTTAAAGCTCTTTTTTTATGGTGCTCCAGTGTCAGACAGCAGTAAGTTCATTGTAAAGTAAATGTTGGATGTTTTCAGTAATGGGCAAACTCGTCCTATATAGGGAATAACTAACAATAGAGGCTGTCTTAAAAGTATACTTCTGCTAAAAGTCTTAAAATTTAATTCTGCCACGAAGGCACAAAGGCACTAATACCGAATTATCTCTTGGTGCCTTTGTGTCTTCGTGACTATTACTTTACTTTCAACATTCCAGCGAGTCTTTTTATTCAGCCTCTATTATAAATTAATTACATCTGTACAGCTCGAATAAACGCTCTAATTCATCGAGACTTGATTTGCCGGGTACCTTAAAATCGGGCGAAACTTAATTCACGAGGAAAGAAGACAACAAATATTCTTACGTATTATAAAAAACAATATACTTGGTATGGATTTTGAATAGGTCTAAGTTCAGGCTCATGAGATGCCGATAAAATGCTTAGGTTTTATAATATGATTAAAGTTGATTCGTGGTATTCCTTTTTATTTGCTATAACCATCAAAAGATTATTCCTTCTTTTGATTATTTCGATTAGTATTTCCGGTTGTGGATTTGCTGGCAAGAATCCGGTTATAGAAAAGAAGGATACCAAATCAGCAGCTATAAGTTATTTTAGTAGGTTTGATTTTGATAGAAATGGTCTATATGATTTAGATAAGTTCTCAGGGGATTTGGATAAGAAACTGTTTTACACAGAAAATGGATCTCATCCGGAACAAATGAAAAGCTTTATCTGCACAGATTTCATTGATACCATTTATATTGAAATGACGATAGAAAACTGCGACAATGTAGTGTCAATCTGTATCGGTGAAGCGATAGCGGATATGTTGAGCTATAGCATTTCGGATAATGGACTGCCTTATACTGCCGGCGTCAATCCATGTGATTTTGATACTTCTTATGCCTATACTTATGCTTCAATTCCGGGCGGAGGAACTGCCGGGCCTTATTCAGTAGATTCCTGGACGGTAGACGGTAATATTTACACCGGGACAGTAGCTAATATGGCCGACCTTACAGATTCAATGAACGTCTGGGACAATGGAGGAAATTGGAGCCACGATAGTTTTACGGCTACCATTCGAGGAGGAAATACGGCTATGACTTATGGCAATATTCATCTTACCCAGGATGTCACGGGTAATTCAGGAGTCTTGCTTAAGAATACTACTTTAAATCCTAAAGGGAGCCGGATTACCTTGGATACCGGATACCATGAATTGGTTTTTACCGAACCCATAGAGAATTGTACGGATACCCTGGTCGTAGTGATCAATTGTATTCCTTGTGAGAATTTATATGATGGCGCAACAACTTTTGAATTAGATAACTGTAATGATAATCAATCAATCTGTGTTGATATTCCTGCCAATACGCTTTCCGCATATACCGTTTCGGATAATGGATCAGCTTATAATGGCATTGTAAATCCCTGTAATACGGACAGCTTTTTCAGGTATGATTATTCGGGATTTCCGGATGGAGGGACTTTTGGTCCTTATTTGTTGCAAAACTGGACGGTTAATGGCTCCATATATTTAAGTGGATTTAATACGGTTGGAGATTTGGTCGATTCGATGAATGTATGGGATGTTGGTGCGAATTGGGAAATCAATGCTCCGTTTCAAACCATTACTGGCGGTAATCCGGCAAATACCTATAGTGATATTGAGGTTGTACAAATTTTGACTAATAATCCCGGAACTGCTCCGGTAACATTATTGGAGTCGGTGTCCAGTATTGAGGTCTTGTTGGATACTGGGTATCATGCAATTATACTTTATAATACTACTAACCAATGCGTAGATTCTTTCGACCTTGAGGTTAATTGTGCGCCGTGCCCGGAATACCTGGGCGGTACAATAATAAACATCATGGCAACTCATTGTGATTCCAGCGCAGACGTTTGTTTAACTGTTCCTTTTTCAATAATCAATGATTATACGGTATCGGTCAATGGAATTCCTTATACAGAGACCTTTTCGCTTTGTAATATGACGGATACGGAGATGCAGTTTGATACCGGAACTTATCATATTTTATGGACACATAATATTACCGGATGCCTGGATTCAGCTACTGTTATTGTGGACTGTATGCCCCCGGTAATTTGCGCGGACTTTATTGAGGAGACATTTGTCACTTTACAAAGCAACGATTGTAACTCCTTATCCGAATTATGCGTAGAGATTCCCTTTAATGAAATAGCTGACTATATTATATCAGATAATAATTTACCGTATACAGGTGATATATTTGATTGTGAGTCAGGAGCTGGGCTTGCTTTGACTCCTGGGTTTCATGAGTTTATTTTTAGCCATAATATTACAGGATGTTCAGACACCATTAGTAGTTTGGTGGCTTGCATGAGCTCAGAAAACATTGACATTTCCATTGCTGTTTTAGCAATCGATACGATTTGTCTGGACACTTCTCAATTGGAAGGAGCTATTATTTCGGTGAATAACAGCTGTGAAGAAAACTCGGGAGAAATGGCGCTTTTTACGCTGGATTCTCAAAACTACTGCCTGATCATTGAAGGGGTAGAAGAAGGTATTGCACAGGCCTGTATAGAAATTTGCGATTCTTATGGATTTTGTGATACTACCTTTATAAATATTGAGGTGACACCATTGATAATAATAAATCCTGAAATGCCACCGGTTGCTAATGATGATTACGCACAGACAGCGGAAGGGGTACTTGTAAATATAGCAGTATTGGCTAATGATGAAATCAACGGCATGATCAATTCCTTTGGGATCATTGATGCTCCTCAAAATGGAACGGCTATAATCAGGAGTGATAACGGCATTGAATATACACCAAACCCCGGTTTTTGTACACCGACAATGGCGGATAGTTTTAGCTATGCTTTATGTAATGAAGTGGACTGTGCCAGCGCTACCGTATTTGTAGAAGTGAGTTGCGAAGCTGTTTTTGTATACGATGGATTTTCTCCAAACGGAGATGGCATAAATGAGTATTTTGTAATCAACGGTGCTGCCAGCAATCCTGATAATATCTTGTCGGTTTTTAATCGGTGGGGTGGGAGAGTGTTTTTTCAAAAAGGCTATCAAAACACCTGGGATGGTACTTGGGAAGGGCTTGATTTACCAGATGCTACTTATTTTTATTACTTCGAAGACGGAAATGGAAGTACAGCCTCCGGCTATGTACTGATTCAACGATAATCACATATTATGAGACACTATTTTTTGAGGCAGTACCTTTGGGTACTGCTTTTTTTGTTTTTATCCAAATTTTAAACCGTTCGGCTGAGCTCACGCCGAAGGCCCAAGGATTTCGACCTTTTTATGTTATGTCCAGTAGTATGAGAATACCTAATGAATAACAAAATGAGGACTAATTATTTTTGTATATTTAGTAAATTATAAATAATCCCCTATTTGTTTTTATTTGAGAGCTGATTTAGGACAGTTCAACAAGATCAGAACAATTTACGTACCCTGGGGTACATCCCGAAGTTTTTTTTCAACTTCCTCGTTAAGCTAAAGACAACTGGTCTTGCTACCTTTTTCTAAATGACTTTTTGAGTCCGCTCTCATTCAGTTCTTGAATAGGTGTAAGACTGTAGCCACTTCCTGCGGGAAGTGGCGATTTTTTAAGCCTTTTTGGTTTAAAATACAAAACCCGCTCATGATTACATGAGCGGGTTTTATAAATATATTTTGAACGCGTTTTATATAATAACCTTTGAGTTAGCGTAACGCTTACGTTCGAATTCTTTTAAGTAGATTTTACGCAAACGAATACTCTTTGGCGTAACTTCTACATACTCATCATCATCAATGTACTCCATGGATTGCTCCAAAGAAAATACAAGTGCTGGAACTAGTTTTACCTTGTCATCCGTTCCAGATGAACGCATATTCGTCAATTTTTTTGTCTTGATGACATTGACCATTAAGTCATTTTCCCGGGTATGTTCGCCCAGGATTTGGCCTTCATATACATCTACTCCGGAAGTAACGAAGAACTTGCCCCTATCCTGCAATTTATTGATGGCGAAAGGGATAGTTGTTCCTGCTTCATGAGCGATTAGCACGCCTTTATTTCTGGAAGGAATTTCTCCTTTCCAGGGTTCATATTTCGTGAATCGATGCGAGATGGTAGCTTCTCCGGCAGTCAAGGTTAGGATGGTGTTTCTCATACCGATGATACCCCGGGAAGGAATATTGAATTCGAGGTGCATCAGGTCTCCTTTGGGTTCCATAATTACCATTTCTCCTTTTCGCTGGTTGACGATCTCGATTACTTTTCCGGATACGTTTTCAGGAAGATCAATCGATAACAACTCCATAGGCTCGCATTTCATACCATCAACTTCTTTGATGATTACACGTGGCTTACCTAATTGAAGCTCATAACCTTCTCTCCTCATGGTTTCGATCAATACAGAAAGGTGCATCACTCCCCGGCCAAAAACAGTATAAGAATCCGGAGAGGCAGTTTCTGCTACCCGGAGAGCCAGGTTTTTTTCAAGTTCTTTAAACAAACGATCTCTTAAATGTCTGCTGGTTACATAATCCCCTTCCTTTCCAAAAAACGGAGAGTTGTTTACGGTAAATAACATACTCATCGTAGGCTCATCGATAGACATGGGCGTAAGGCCTTCAGGATTGTTAAAATCCGCAACAGTGTCTCCGATATCAAAATCATCTATACCACTGATAGCACAGATATCACCACAATTAGCGACGGCAGCCTTTTCCTTTCCTAAACCTGAAAAAGTGTATAGTTCTTTGATCGTTGTTTTTACAATCTTACCATCTCTTTTTACCAAAGACATTGGTTTTCCACTTGTAATACTTCCCCTTGTGATTCTACCAATAGCAATTCGACCGATATAATTAGAATAGTCGATAGAAGTGATTTGCATTTGAGGCGTTCCTTCTAATTGTTTGGGAGCTGGAATATGTTCCAATATTTGGTCAAGCAGGTAGCTTACATCATCTGTTTTAGTTTTCCAGTCCGCACCCATCCAATCGTGTTTTGCTGAACCATATACCGTTGCAAAATCCAACTGATCCTCAGTAGCATCCAGGTTGAACATGAGTTCGAAAACAGCTTCCTGCACTTCATCAGGTCTGCAATTTTCTTTATCTACCTTATTTATGACGACGATAGGTTTCAATCCGAGAGCAATTGCTTTACTCAATACATAACGAGTCTGAGGCATAGGGCCTTCAAAAGCATCTACAATCAATAGCACACCATCAGCCATATTCAATACCCGTTCCACTTCACCACCAAAATCAGCGTGACCTGGGGTGTCAATCACATTGATTTTTACCCCTTTATAATCGACTGATACGTTTTTAGAAAGAATGGTGATCCCCCTTTCTCTTTCCTGGTCATTATTGTCCAGAATCAAATCCTTTTTTTCTTCGTTGTCCCGGAATAAGCTACAATGATATAGTATCTTATCGACCAAGGTTGTTTTCCCGTGATCTACGTGGGCAATGATGGCAATATTTCTTATGTCCTGCATTAAATCCTTATTTTATAAATTGAGCCGCAAAAGTACGCTTTTATTAAGAAACAAATAGTAAAATTTTATTTATTAAGCAAACCTTAAATCATCCAGCCTCCTTATGATTCAGCTTTCTTGCTCGGGTATACTCCTTTTAAGCAATTATATTCTTCTCTACGGTAGGATAATCTTGAATAAATTTCCCCTGGTGGGCTTATTAGTTAATAACATTTGGTATATGGGTTTAGGGCTTTGGATTAGAAAAAACGACTAAATTTCAGAAATTGTTAGTTTTGTCAGTGGTTTACGATCGGGCGACTGGAGTTATAGCACTATTTGCAGCTTTTAGCTTTTAGCAGTTGGCTTCCCTTTATCGCATCCTGAAACGCGTATGAGGGAAGCCAACTGCTGAGCGCCAAGCGCTAAAAGCTTGAATCAAGTTTCCGGCAATATGTTACGTACTCAAAAATAATGATTCCTGATCATGCAAAAATTACCCTTTTGAGGGTATAATAGGAATGGAATAAAAAGGTACCTTTGATCTTATTAGATACACTACACAATCACTCAAGATTTAGCAACATTATCCCATGATTGCAAATGTAGAGGAAAACCAATTTTTTACTTTTATATTGATACGAAACACGATTTTCATTTTTATAGCATTTCGTCGTCGATATATTTCTTTCCGCTAAGATTTTTATCTTGCTGTAATTTGCAATTTCTTCAACTTGAGTTTTAACACAGTAGATCAATCTGTTTGCTCTTTTCTTTTTTAGAGAAAAGCACTCGATAAGTTTCTGCCCAGCATGGGTATATCGTTCATTTGTAAAAATGAGTCCACCCCCGCATGGAATACTCCTCCGTTCATTCGGAAAGCGTATTCTACACAGGAACTGTAACAGAATTCTTTAAAACAGTTTTTGTTTGCGATCTCTCCTTGCTACTTGTAGGGGGAGATTTTTATTTTCGGGAGCTCAAGCATGTATCTGAAAGATTTTATACCTTTGTGTCGTCCTGATAACCGAAATGTTGTAGAGTGGCGTTCTGTCATTCATTTTTCCTGATTGCACAAAAAATAAATTGGAACCAGCTTTCCCCTACATTCTCGCAATGTAGCCGATTTCTTTATGCAATAAATTACCTGAAAAAATCTATTATCTAGTTTTTGAGATTTTGTCATGATGCTCTAAAGTCATAATGATATTAAGCTGGCGCTTTTATGTCCTTTTCAAAAGTTAAAACGCCCCTGACTCCATAGTATCCTGGCATTCTGGCATTCTGGCAATATATTGGTACAATACTTTATACAAGACTAATAAATCCCCTTGATGAAAAATATACTTTTATTAATTATGTTGGTGATGATTGGAGAATGGGTGCTAGCACAGCAATTACCCTTATTTACCCAATATAGAGAACAAGCCGGGATCATTAATCCTGCAGCAGTGCACAGTGATTATTTTATCTACGAACATAACGTAGCATTCGGTGGCTCTTACCGTAAGCAATGGGTGGGGCTCGAAGCGGCGCCAACTACTCAGACGCTCCAAGGCCAATATATGTATGTGGAGAGGGGGAGTTTTAGTTGGATTGCAGGAGGTTACCTGATAAATGATCAGACCGGCCCGACAGGATTTACAGGCGCTTATGGCCGGGTGGCAGGTATTATTACCGATGATCCTTATTATGGCGGACTCTCCTTTGGGTTGAGTTTCGGAGCAGTCCAGTATAGGGTAGATGCCAAAGAGATTCGTTTGCGGGAACTCAATGATATAATTACCTCAGATAACCAGTCGAAAATTTTTCCTGACTTTGGCTTGGGCGCCTATTTTTACAGGCAGTTGGATGGCGGATTTTTGGATGGAAATCATGTATATGCCGGTGTGTCTATTCCACAGGTTTTTGGTTTGAATCTGGAATTTAAAGACGATACCGGTGAGTTTTCAACCCAGCGAATCCAACATTTTTATGGCTTGCTAGGTATGTATGCCTACCTCAATGATGGTAGTTTTTTAGAACCTTCCGTTTGGATTAAATATGCCCATAATGTACCCACCAACATAGATTTCAATCTTCGATACCAGATGCAAAGCAATTTTTGGCTAGGTACCGGTTTGTCTACTGCCGGTAATTTTCATTTGGAATTAGGCTATATCGCTATTGATTTTTTACAAGATGATTCCAGTTTTAAAATCGGCTATGGTTTTGATTATTCGTTTAGTTCCTTCGGGCCGGATGCAGGTAGTACGCATGAAATTAATCTAGTTTATTCCTTTGCCTATTAGTACGACAGACTTCAGCCTGTCAACTTAATAGACTAATATACCTCCGGTGGATAAAAAGCCTGTAGAACTATCACTCATATATTCCATGAAAAAGATCAGTTTAATCCTATTCAGTTTATTCGTTACGATCCTGGTTTCCGGCCAGGCACTGGAAGTAGTTATTGATAATTACACGGCCATTCCTGCGAATAATTTTTGCCTGAAGTTTGAAATCAATAATTTTGATGGAATAGTCAGTTTGAAATATACGATAGAGTGGGATCCTACCGTCATGTCTTTTGATTCCCTGACAGCCAATGGTATACTTATGTACGGATATCCTCCTCGTGACAGTAGAAGTTATCCCGGTAGCTAATGCGGATATGTTTACCCTACCTTTTGGTGAAAACCCGGCGCAGTTGGATCTGACCGCCAATGATGGTATATTGAGAGTAAGCGGGTTTTACTATTGAAATAATTACTGCGTCATCGGTTGGAAATCTTACGGAGCGTGCCGGAAATCAATTTGACTTTAGCTATCCGGCAAACTACTTTGGAATGCTGGAATTTGACTATGAATTATGTAATGAATATTGCCCGGACTTTTGTGACATGGAAAGGGTGCGATTGGATATTCAGGATCAGATTACCATTGATACTTCCGTATTCATTCCAAACGGGATCACGCCAAATGATGATGGTATTAATGATACTTTCGTATTTCCTGTCTTGGAGGATAACCCTTCAGCTTTTCCAAATAATGAAATTATTATCTTCAATCGCTGGGGCGATATTATCTACCAGGCAAAGCTTTATAGGAATGACTGGTAAGGTATGAATACTGCTGGTAACCGACTCCCTCAAGGAACTTATTATTATGTTTTTCGATTGGATTGGGGACAAAATCAAATAATAAAAGGCGATGTGACAATTATACGCTAAATATTTTTTAGTTAAATGCGATTAGGGTTTTATTGATAAAATACTGACAATCAAGTGTTTAGATGCAGTTAAATACGATTTACATTTAAAAAAATATGAAAAATACCAGATTTAGGGTATTTTGAAATTTAATTTAGAATGTATCTTTGAGTCGAACATAACATTCCAAGTAACTGAAAAAAATTGTATCCCATGAATACTTTAACCCTCCAGAGAGGTCTGTCAACCCACAGCCTCATTCCATTTAATATTTATTGGTTAAGGTAATTCAGTAACACATGTACTGCTTTTACTCACTATGTAACACCTATTGAAATTCGTTTGAACATATAACGTTAATTAATTTTTATTATCCCATGAATGGAGTACTAAACAGTGAAATAACATCATTTCAGTCGTATAAGCATTCTTATACCGAAGCTCAATGCCTAAAAGCTCAAGATAATTTCTCTGATTTAGTCCCAATTTTCGTGACAGTGGAAAGTGTATTATACCCAAGTCGTTTTATTTCTCTCAATCTGATCAATCCCATGACAGCAAATAATTTGTCTCGCAATGCTGTGATGCATTCCCCTGTGGAATATTTCTTCAGTATGACTTGGTTGAATATGCTTGGTACAGGTTCTGCCTGTACCCCCACTGTTACTTTTTAAAACAAAATAAGTCTGGCACAAACCAACAGGCAGGATTATATTGATGGAAAACAGGCAAGAAGATTAGAGGCGAAAACCCGGGCAATCGAAGCCCCACAAATTTGTAAGTTTAGAGATTCTCATAGATTATTCAGGAATGTATCCCTTCTACAAAGGTAGAGGGGATTTTTTTTCCAGGCTCAAGCATGTTTCCAAATGCGTCCACCAAAGCCTTCTACCATCCATGTAGCAGCAATCCTATCCCCCCTGATATCTCATCCCAATATTAAAGGTCATCGCGCGTCGATCTTGCATATACTTTTCCAGCGGAAGATAATAGGTGTACAAAAATTCCAATTCTACATTAGGATGAATGAAGAATTTTGTGCCCGCGCCGTACTCCAGTAGATTGGAAGTCATGGCATAGACCGTCCATTTTTTTGTAGGAAAGTAACTATAAAAAACTTTTACAAATCTATCGGGTCTAAAGTCAGGAGTGATGACCGTCCAAAGACTCGCTTCTACAAAGAGTTGAGATTTATTACCAATCGGTTTGTCATAAAACAATTGAGTAAAAAAAACCATCGAACCATCTACGGATTTATTAATGGGTATGAAAAGGGTCTGTTGCAAGGAAATATTAGCCCATTTTTTAATCGGATTAATTTTAATCTTCGGCCCAAAATGAGATAAACCAATCGATTGATGAGTCTGTAAGGCAGTACCTCCCGCATTCCTTAAAGTATCAGAAATGGTAGGCGTAAAATCTCGGTAGCAAGTGGAAAGAGGACTTATATTATGCTCCCCACCATGACAATCAAAGATATGATAATTCCATGCTTTTTCGAATGCTAAAGCCCTGAATGGAGAAGCATCAGGATAATCATTGACCACATTGGATTTATATACGAGATCAAAACCAAGGTTGATTCGATTATTCCAGCCATACAAAACCTGTGTGAAAGAAGAAAAATAAGAACTCCGGCTATTGGCGGTTTCAAAACCATCTTTGCTCGTTTGCGTATATAAAGAATTAAAAACTTTGATTTCTATAATTCCGGGACTTAGTAGATCACTGGCTCTAAAGGGGATGATATTATCATTTTTTATATCATTCAAAGTCCAGTTATAATCGTAGTATTTGATTTTAAAATCTTCCGGGAGATTCACTTTTCGATAGCGATTGATAAATGACCGGAGGCCGCCCTCATTTTCAAAATCATTATAATACCATCTAAAAATTTCAGATAACTGGATACTATTAATGCTTAGGTCGATTTTTATAAATCCAGGATCATTCAATACGACTTTGGCTCTTTTATCAATCTGCTCATCCAAGTCTTCCGGAAAAAAAGCGCCCTTTTTGAGTTTAGGGCAACCGACAGCGGCACAGACTAATAGGAGGTGAATCCTCGCATCTTTATATATTGAAAACAGCTTTTCTTTCTCCAACTGATTCAAACTCAATTGTTGACCAGCGACACGAATATTTTTATTTTCGAAAAAACTATTGATTTTCAAAGGAGAGGAAGTAGGGTAGTGAGAAGTGATTTTTTGAATCGTTAATATATTATAGGCATTGATCCAAAATGCTTTTGAATAGGCAGCATTCTTGTCGCTCAAATCAAATTCTCTTAGTTGATTCACTAAATTATTGAGCTGATCCGGACTTCCTAAAATAGCTTCGTAATCAAGTAGGCCATTTTTTACATTTTTTTTAAAAAAGGCATCTGCTTCCTCAAAAAACACATTTTGCCCAATGAGCGTATTTGCCCACCCAAAGCTAAGCAGGAAAAGGCTGGTGATTACAAACTTATTGAAAGAAGATTCTCTCATTTTTTCTTTATCTTATCATTTAAAAACAAAGGAACACTGAAATCAGAGGATAGATGTAAAATTTTGTCGAAATCGCAGGTGATTGTCTTCTAAAGAACATACGAGGATATTCAATAAACGGTGTCTCTGCCCTCCCGTGCCTAAGAAGGACTATCGCCTTCTCAACAGACCTTAATCCTGAAGGGAAATCCATGCTCAA
>JBLHJZ010000063.1:0-12433 GCA_047619515.1 Saprospiraceae bacterium
TTCTACACTTAAAATCAGGAGGCATTTTACTTTTGAAATAATGTTAGCAGGCAAGTATTAGAAAATATTTTGCTTTTCAGGTCTTTATGTTATCTTTATCGGGTTAACACTTTCTAATAATATTGCTTCCCCTGAGCATCATAAAATTTCTTGATTTCTGCAAAAGACGATTGACATATTCGGGTTCACTGTCAGAAAAAAAATGTTATTTAATTATCTTTGTATTCATCATATTAAACCCTTTATCATGATTAGAAAACTACCCTTAATACTTGCTTTCCTCCTGCTAGGAAGCTTACCTTCTTTGTATGCCCAGGTCACCACAGCCTCCATATTTGGGAAGGTGACCGATGACAAGGGCGAAGCACTTGTTGGTGCCACGGTCACCGCGACACATGAAGCTTCAGGAACGTTTTACGGTACGACGACCCGTAATGACGGTCGCTACACTTTACCTAATCTTCGTATCGGAGGCCCTTACACTGTTGATGCGTCATACGTTGGCTATGAAAACGGCAAAGAAAGTAATATTTACCTCTCGCTCGGTCAGAAAAAGCAAATCAACATGTCCTTGAAGGAGGGCGCTACTTCTCTGGACGAGGTGGTGGTAACGGCACTGCAGGGCGGAGTTATTAATAAGGATCGTACCGGCGCATCGGTTACTATTAGCAGTCAACAGCTAAAAATATTACCGACGATCAGCCGTTCGACAGCAGATTTTTACCGCCTCACCCCCATGGCTGCCGGAAACTCTATCGCCGGGCGAAATGATCAATTCAATAATTTTACGCTGGATGGTTCTATTTTTAATAATCCTTTTGGATTAGATGCCGCGACACCTGGTGGGCAAACAGGTGCTCAACCCATTCCGCTGGATGCCATAGAGCAAATCCAGGTATCGATTTCTCCTTTTGATGTTACCCAGGCTGGTTTTACCGGTGCAGCCATCAATGCCGTTACCAAAAGTGGTACAAATGAATTTACCGGTACCGTATATGGTTTTTTCAGAAACCAGGATTTGACGGGTAGAAAGGTGGGCGATATTGATTTGGTTGTTCCTGACCTCAGTCAATTACAAACAGGAGTATCTTTCGGTGGCCCTTTGATCAAAAATAAATTGTTTTTCTTCGCCACTTTTGAACTCGAACGACGGGAAGATTTGGGTTCCAACTTCCTGGCAGCACGACCAGGTCTGGATGCGGAAAATGTATCCAGGGTACAGGCATCAGATTTTGACGCTGTTTCCTCCGCATTGAATCAGCGCTTTGGATATGTCACAGGACCTTATGAAGGTTATATTCATGCTACTGACAATCAAAAGGGAATCATCAAATTTGATTATAATATAAACCAAAACCATTCGATCACGGCAAAGTATAATTTCCTCGATGCCACCAGAGACAAACCGGCTCACCCTTCCGCTATTGGTCGACGAGGCCCAGATCAGACAACCTTGCAATTTGAAAATTCGGGTTACCAGATCAGTAATAAAATTCATTCCGGTATTGTAGAATGGAAGGCTTTATTTAGCAATAAAATTGCTAATAAATTGTCAGTAGGTTATACGGTGTTTACAGATGATCGTTCCCCTTTTTCCACACCATTCCCTGTAATCAATATCGCCAAAAACGGTAGCCGTTATATTGTTGCCGGACATGAGCCCTTTTCTATCCATAATCGCCTTGACCAAAATGTACTTCAGATCACCAACGACCTGAATATTTATGCCGGAGCGCATACGTTCACCGTCGGCGCTGCTCTAGAAAAATTTGATTTCAACAATTCTTTTAACCTTGATGCCTATGGCGGTACTTTTATTCCTGACTTTGTAAGTACTCAGGCGTTTTTGGATAGCCTTGGTGCGGGTGTTCTTGATGGTCAGGTAATTGCCGCACAGGAGACTTTTGATAGAAATGGTGGCGATAACGGCACAGAAGGGGAAGGCTGGGCACTTGCTGAAACCAACGTGGGACAAGCTGCGGTGTACGGACAATGGGAATGGGCAGCTTCTGAAAAGCTGACGACAACGCTTGGTCTTAGAGTGGACATTCCTTTGTATTTCGATACGAAAGAAAAGATTCAGGAGAATATTGATCGCAATTGTTGCTATTTTGATTTCATAGAATATTATGATGACGATGGTAATTTAGTGACCTTTGATCATACTCAATTACCTGATCAAAAGCCTTTATTTTCTCCTCGTTTTGGATTCAATTACGATGTATTGGGAGATGAAAGCATACAACTTCGAGGAGGAACAGGATTGTTTACCGGTAGATTCCCTTTTGTATGGGTTGGTAATCATGTAGCTAACCCTAACTTCTTTTTCTACAACTATACAGACACAGATTTTAAATTCCCTCAAATATGGAAAACGAACCTGGGCTATGATCAAAAATTTGGCAAAGGCTGGGTTGCCACGATAGATTTATTGTATGGTAAAGATATCAATGCGATGACTGTTCGCAACAGGGGATTGAACCAGCCTACTGGAATAGTGCCAGGTGTTGATAATCGTCCATTTTACCAGGTTTCAGATCAAAACCCCTTTGGTAATAATGCCTATGTTTTTACGAATACTGATAAAGGGTATACCTTTAATGCTACGTTCCAACTGGAAAGAAATTGGGGTAATAACTTTTTTACCAGCCTCGGATATAACTTTGGCATATCAAAAGATGTAAGCTCTATCGAAGCAGAGATCTCCTCTGATGCGTATGACCGCAACCCTACTATGGGAAACGTCAACGAAGATGTCTTGTCTAATTCTATTTATGGCAACCGTCACCGGGTCGTCGGTACCGCATCGAAACGTTTTGTATATGGCGAAGGAAAATTTGCAACCTCCTTTGCGCTATTTTTTGAATACACTGAAGGTAATCGCTACAGTTACACCTACTCAGGAAATATCAACCTTGATGGTGCTCCTGGCTTCCTTGGTTCTCCATTGAATGACCTAATCTATATTCCTACAAATAGCGAGATCGACATGATGACTTTTAGTGGTGATATGAGTGACCCTGACCCTGCTAACCATATCACAGCAGAGCAGATGGCTAATGGCCTTAAAGCTTATATCGCACAGGATGAGTACCTAAGTGGTCGCAGAGGGGACTATGCAGAAAAATACAGCTCTTTAGCACCTTGGTTTTCGACTTGGGATATCCGAATCTTGCAGGATTTTAATTTTAAAGTAGGAGAACGTACCAATACCTTTCAGTTGAGTTTTGATATTCTAAATGTTGGGAATTTGATAAGTGGTGGCAATTGGGGGGTAAGAAAATTCCCTACAACTACCCAACCTATTGGCGTAACTTTCGATGGGGTGAATGAGCCGGTTTACAGCTTCGATCCTTCTCTGACAAAAACGTTCACTGATGATTTTAGCCTGCTTTCCCGCTGGCAGCTTCAGATCGGCGGACGTTATATTTTTTAAACAATACTAGCTTACATGAAAAACAAAAGCCATCCTAAAAATAGGGTGGCTTTTGTTTTTAGAGGATTTGTTACCCACCATCATTTGCAGGCTATTTTTTTCATAGCAATATCTCTCTGAAATACGGAAACCTTAAGGCCGCTTGATTTTCCTAAAAATTATTACCTTCGCATGAAAATTTTGAAGCAAAAAGATGATTTCGTATATAAAAGGAGCAATCACATATAAGAGCCCGACCCACATCATTGTCGAAGCTGGAGGTATTGGCTATCATGTCAATATCAGTCTGCATACTTATGCTAAGGTTGAAAAGCTTGAAACAGTGCAGATTTTTATTCATTTTAGTGTCAAGGAAGATAGCCATACTTTGTATGGTTTTGCGGAGGAGGCCGAACGGAGTATTTTCGTATTGTTATTGTCCGTATCGGGTATAGGACCCAATACTGCCCGTATTCTTTTGTCGTCGATGACTCCAGAGGAAGCACGTGCAGCGATACTTAGTGAAAATGTACCGGCATTCAACAAAGTAAAAGGAATCGGGCCCAAAACAGCTAAGCTAATTATTCTGGATTTGAAAGATAAAGTCATCAAAGATTCGGGGGAAAACATGGTTATCAGTAGTCCTCAAAACAATACTTTGAGAGATGAGGCGTTATCTGCACTAGTTGCCTTAGGGTTTACTAAAATCCATGTACAAAAAGCGCTCAATAAAATCCTTAGTGAGCAGCCCGGAGTTTTGACAATTGAAGAGTTGATTAAGCTTGCGCTAAAGCAGCTCTCGTAAAATCTGTGAAATTGATTTTTCTTTTAATTTGAACTAAAGCTCAGATTATTGAAGAATATCATCAATTAAATCCGATTTTATTTTGGGTGATTTTCATTCCTTTTAATATTTATTTGAAATTATAGCTTCTGCTTAAATTTGCCTGTTGACAGATTCAATGGTGGAAAGTTAGTAGAAAACTTATTACCCTGTTTACCGTACAATTAAAACAGAAGAATTAGTATTAGTACCGTTTAAAAAATAAATCCGCCATTCCTCAATCTAAAGGATTCTGAATTAGCAATAGCGGTTGAAGAGTCCTTTAGATTGAGGAATCCAAAAGCATGTTCCGTATGAATATAGGGAAGGGTTTTATTTTTTGAGCAATACTTAGAAGGATAGATTAAAAGGACCAATTTAGAAGGATAAATTTGTTAAAATTTTAAAGCGAGATAAAGGCACCATGCTTTTATCGTTATTCATGTAGTTTTTACAACCAATATCCATGTTAAATATTTGATAACCAATAAGTTGTAAAAATATTAATCGAAACGGTATTGAGAACTAGGTTTTTGTCCGGGGCAATTCCGGATAGAATTTGATATTAATTTTGAGAAAGAATCAGTCTTTGATTGTTTGTAAACAAAAAAAACAATTGAGGGCACATTTCCCATGTTTAAATTATGAAGATAGAACATTTTCTACTCTGTATTCTGGTAGTGTTTGGTATTGTAACTTCTACTTTAGCCAATTTTGGAGGTGGCCCCGGCCCGGACGACCCTTATACCATAAACCATGTGATTGGTACTGATACGATTCCCCTTCAGGATCGATATGGGGATTTCCTCAATGACCCCAATGCCAATCCCTTTGATCTTAATGATCCAGGTATCATCGAGCAAAATGTAGAATACGATCCTACGACCGGTAATTATATTATCACGGAAACAATCGATGGCGACTATTTCCGGCCACCGACCTATATGACTTTCGAAGAGTACTTTCAGTACCAATCTGATCAACAGGAACGTGCCTACTTTGATGAACTTGCCGGATATAGTGAAGCTAGCTCGACTGATAGTGGTCTCAAAGACCCGATTTCAGATATAGACGTTAGTAAGAATCTGGTTGACCGTCTTTTTGGAGGATCCACTGTAGATATCAAACCGCAAGGGCAAATAGGGCTAACCTTTGGTCTAGATTTTCAAAAAGTGGAAAACCCAAGTTTGACACTCCGCCAACAACGGCAGGGTGGGTTTGACTTTGATATGGATATCCGCTTGAACGTAACCGGAAAAATCGGAGAAAAGCTAAATCTTGCTACTAATTATAATACGCAGGCGACTTTTGACTTTGATAACCAGTTGAAACTAGCCTATGATAGTGAAGCCTTTAGCGATGATGATATTGTCAAAAATATCGAAGCAGGTAATGTAAGTTTTCCGTTAAAAGGATCCCTGATCCAGGGAAGCCAATCTCTTTTCGGGATTAAGACAGAGCTTCAGTTTGGTCATCTTGGTCTTACGCTATTAGCTTCTCAACAAAAATCACGACGGCAGGAGTTACAAATTCAGGGCGGGAGCCAGTTTCAGGAATTTGAAGTCCGAGCAGATGAATATGACGAAAACCGGCACTTCTTCCTGACACATTATAATAGACAGACTTTTGAAAAGTCATTGGTCAATATGCCGCAGGTGAATACGCTTTTCAAAGTTAACCGGATTGAGGTTTGGGTAACCAATGAACGGAATGACCCTAATAATGTCAGAGATATTGTCGCGCTGGCAGATATCGGGGAATCTATTGAAATTACTAATGAAGATCCCCGGTTTCAATTACCTGCATCACCCAGATATCGGGATATTGAAGGTCTGGCATTGCCAGGACGTCCGATCTCGGAAGGCGGTGCTTTGAATGTTCCCGATGCCAATGACCTGTATGGGGCAGTGCTTAATAATAACAGAACCAGAAATCTTGACGATGCAGTTTCTATATTACAAAACGTCTTCGGACAAAAACAGTCCAGAGATTTTGAAAAAGTGAGTGCCCGACAGCTTTCTTCCAATGAATATTCTTTTAATCCCGAATTAGGATTTATCTCTGTCAATGTAAACCTTCAGGCAGATCAGATTCTTGGGGTAGCCTTTGAGTATGACTATAATGGAAAGACTTATAAGGTTGGAGAATTTGCCAACGACTCCTATTCCCCGGATTCATTAGGGGTTATTTTTGTGAAAATGTTGAAAAGTACAACACAACGAATTGATCTTCCGACCTGGGACTTGATGATGAAAAATGTGTATTCTGTAGGTGCTTTTCAGGTGAATAAAGAAGATTTTAAACTTGATATTTTTTATGAAGATCCGGGTAAAGGAGAAAAACGGTTTTTACCGGATTCCGAATTAGCAGGCGTTCCCTTATTGCAGATTTTTAATCTGGATAACCTGAACGTGCTCGGCGATCCTTGCCCCGATGGTATTTTTGACTTTGTGCCGGGAATCACTATCAATCCCCGTAATGGTAGGATCATGTTTCCCGTTCTTGAGCCTTTTAGTACCTCCATCGCTGATAATATTCAAAGTTCGGTACTCAAAGAAAAATACGATTATTTCGTGCTGTACGATTCCACGGTTATTCGGGCCAGAGAGTACCAGGAATTGAATCGCTTTACTATCCGGGGTAATTATAAATCAAGTGTTTCCTCTGAGATTTCCCTCGGATCATTCAACCTGCCTCCCGGATCAGTAACGGTAAGAGCCGGAGGACAAACCCTTATAGAAGGTAGTGATTATGAAGTAGATTATAACATTGGCAGAATAAAAATACTAAATGATTCTTACCTAAATTCAGGGCTTCCTATCAATGTATCCTTTGAAGATAATACGCTCTTTGGTTTCCAGACAAAAACACTACTTGGCGTCCGGGCTGATTATGAAGTCAATGACAACTTCAATATCGGTGCGACCTACCTCCATTTATTTGAAAGACCTTTTACGCAAAAAGTAAATATCGGAGATGATCCAATCAATAATAGAATATACGGTATGGATGTTAATTATAGTACCGATGCTCCCTGGCTGACCAGAGCAGTTGATGCGATTCCTTTTATTAATACCAAGGCAGAATCCAGTATTGCTTTTACCGGAGAGTTTGCCTGGTTGAAGCCCGGTCACTCAAAAGCCATTAATCAGGGCAGGGATGAAGACGGAAACATAGATAAAAGCGGAGTGGTCTATGTGGACGACTTTGAAGGAAGTACTTCCAGTTTTGATTTACGAACGCCTGCCAATAACTGGGTACTATCAAGTGTACCTCAGAATGACGATCAAAACAATAATCCATTATTTCCCGAATCGGATCTCATTGATACGACCTTATCAGGTTCCAACCGGGCTTTATTAAACTGGTACCGTATTGATCAAAGTATCCGGGGCGGCGACAACTCCAATCCTTATACCGCAGCTATTCCACAAACAGAAGTATTTCCTACCATCACCGTTCAACCCGGATTAAGTAATATTATCCAGACCCTGGATATGACCTATTATCCAGACGAAAGAGGGCCATATAATTTTGATATTCCTGGTGGTACGCCATATACAGCGGGTCTTAGTAATACTGGAAAATTATTTGAACCAGAAACCCGTTGGGCAGGTATTATGCGCTCCTTAAACACCAATGATTTTCAGGCTGCTAATATTGAATACCTGGAATTTTGGCTACTAGACCCTTACCTTACCGATCAAGGGAGTGGAGATTTATATATCAACATGGGAAATGTCTCCGAAGATATTTTACGGGACTCCAGGAAATTTTTTGAAAATGGCCTGCCTACTGATACCAGGGAATCAAGGGTTGATACGACTGGCTGGGGATTGATTCCACGATCACCGCAGATCACCAATTCTTTTGTAAATGATGTAAATGAACGAAAGCAGCAAGATGTCGGATTGGACGGTTTAAATAATGATAATGAGCGATCCAAGTTTAGCTCCTACCTTAACGCTTTGGGATCACTAACCCCCACTGCCAGGGCAGACATACAAGCCGATCCTTCCAATGATGATTATATCTATTTCAGGGATGCAATATATGATGACAACGCTACTATTTTTGACCGATACCGTCGATTCAACATGCCGGAAGGGAATACAGGACAACCTGCCGACGGGCGTCCTACCTCTTCGACTAACCTACCGGACACGGAAGATATTAACAGAGATAATACTTTAAGTGAGACAGAGTCTTATTATCAATATAAAATCTCTTTGAATGATGAAAATGGAGACGGTCTGGATACCGATAACAATCCATTTATTACGGAGAAAATTGATGGCGCTGGAGGCCGACGTTGGTACCGGTTTAAAATTCCTTTGGATCAATACACTTCAAAAGTCGGGAGTATTCAGGATTTCAGATCGATTCGATTTGTCAGAATGTATATGCATGGCTTTGAGAAGGAAGTCACCCTTCGCTTTGCAAGGCTGGAGCTGGTAAGAAACCAATGGCGTAGGTATCAGCGAGAACTGGTCCCCTATAAGGGTCCTGGGGGGGCTGGTAACGAGCCAGAGGATAATGAGGATCCGACTATTTTTGACGTCAATGCCGTAAGCATAGAAGAAAATAGTCAGCGACAGCCTTTCCAATATGTGTTACCCCCTGGTATTGACCGGGAGCAATCAACCAATAGCACCTTCCCGGATATCTTACAAAACGAGCAATCTTTGTCGATAGAGGTTTGTAATCTGCAACCCAATGACGTCAAGGCAATATACAAGAATATTATCCTGGATATGCGACTGTATAAACGCTTGCGGATGTTCGTACATGCGGAAGCTTCTGATCCCTTAGGAGGCGACATGCCGAATTTGGATGCGATACAGGATGGTGAACTCTCCGTGATGATGCGGATAGGAAGTGACTTTGAGAATAATTACTATGAGTATGAAATTCCCTTAGTAATGTCCAGGGATAATTCCTTTGGTCCAACTACATTAGAGTATAAAGAAGAAGTCTGGAAGCCTTTTAATAATTTTGACATTGCCATCGAGCAATTTAAAAACGTAAAAACGCTTCGAAATGCTTCTGGTGATCCGGAGGCTTTCAATAATGCATTCGAAATAGATGATGAGGTAGTGATCGATGGACAAGTACGTTCCGCGAAGTTGAGGGTAAAAGGAAATCCCAACCTTGGTAATATAAAAGGTATCATGGTCGGGGTTATCAACCGGAGTAACCAACCTCATTGTGCAGAGCTTTGGATCAATGAGTTGCGGATGAGCGGTTTTGATGAACGGGGAGGTTTTGCCGCTATTGCTAAGGTTGATATGCAACTGGCTGATTTTGGCTCCGCGACGCTATCCGGCAATTATAGCACTGTCGGTTGGGGTGGGCTGGAAGAAAAACTCAATGACAGAGCCCGGGAAGAAGTCATCCAGTATGATGTAGCTTCAAATTTAGAGTTAGGAAAATTCTTTGGCGAAAAGACCGGTATAAAAATTCCATTCTTCGTCCAGTATTCTCAGACTACCCGGATACCAGAGTACGACCCTTACGATCTCGATATTCCGCTCAAAGATAAACTGGCTTTAGAAGATAGCCCCGCGGTTAAAGATTCTTTGCGGAATCAGGCGATTGATTTTACAGAAATCAAGGGCTATAATTTTACAAATGTCAGAAAAGATCGAACTGGCGGTAAGGGTGGCAAAACGCCAATGCCCTGGAATATTGAAAACTTTAGCGCGACCTATGCTTATACCAAAACTACACATCATGATCCGATCATTGCCCTGGATGAAATTTCTCAGTATAATGGTGGCATAGATTATAAATACACCCGCCCGGCAAAGTACATCACTCCCTTTAAAAAGTTGTTTAAAAAGGATAAACATGTAAAATTAATCAGCGAATTTAATTTCAATCCGCTGCCCAACTCTTTTACATTCAGTACAGTGATGAACCGTAGCTTTCAGAAGACGTCTTATCGTTTTACAGAGGTTGATCCTAAATTTACTACTTTCTACAATAAGCAGTTTACCTGGAATCGGAATTATGATATGCAATGGGATTTGACGAAAGGGCTAAAATTGACATTCAATGCTGTCAACTATGCGGTGATTGATGAATTGAAAAACATTGATGAAAATGGTGATTTTATTACCAAAGAACAACAGAAGGAATATATCTGGGACGGCATCCGTGATTTTGGACGTACCAAGAGTTACAACCATATTGCCAATGTGAGTTATACGCTTCCGTTTAAGAAAATTCCAATTCTTGACTGGGTCAATGTAAAAGCACAATACCGGGGAGATTATTCCTGGAACGTAGCTTCACTGAATACAGAGTACCTGGGTAATATTATTCAAAACGGACAGCGTCGCCAGCTCACTGGAGATTTGAACTTTGAAAAGCTTTACAACAAATCTAAATTACTGAAAAAGATTAATGCTAAAAAACGTAAGGGCTCTAATAAAAAAGGCAGCTCCAGGCTTAGTCGAGGGAAAGATGACCCCAAAGGCAAGGATGATAAAGCGGCTGCTAAAAACAGCAAGGATAAGGGTAAAAAGAAAAAAGATGGTGAACCATCCGCTGTAGCACGTGCTTTTCTGCGCCCCTTGATGCTATTGCGAAAAGTAAGGGCAAATTATTCCGAAAACTATTCTACTATCGTTCCCGGCTATGGTCCACAATCCAAATGGTTCGGACAGGCGCCTGGATTTGATTCTCCTGGTTGGGACTTTGTCGCTGGTATACAACCAAAAATTAGCGATAATGATAATTCGAACGACTGGCTATCAAGAAATGAAAATTGGTTTGTAGATACGGTTTTACTCAACCAGCAAGTGATCCAAAACTATACGCAAGCTATCGATGTAAAAGTTTCTATCGAGCCTGTTGAAGACTTCCGTTTGGAATTGGAAGCCAGCCGAAGTCATACAAGGAATAATTCGCTGTATTTTAAAGATACTTTATCTAACGGGCTACGGGAAATTCGACATGTGTTGCCGAGGGAAGTAGGCTCGTATTCCATGTCCTATTTTGCGGTGAATACTATGTTCAAAAAAGACATTATAGGCTTGTTTAAAAGATTTGAAGCGAATCGGATAATTATCTCGGAACGATTAAATCCGACTGGGGGAGAGCATCTCGTTGACGGCCCGGACTTTAAGGAAGGCTATGGTAAATCTCAAATTGATGTACTGCTACCCTCTTTTCTTGCAGCTTATACTGACAAAGACGCCAATAAAGTCAAAATCGATGAGGACGATTATACAAAAGTGCTTTTTAAAGAAACACCGCGACCCAACTGGCAGTTGACTTATGATGGGCTTGCCAAATTAGGGGGAATGAAGAATATATTTGCTAAGTTCACCCTGACCCATGGCTATAATTCCAATCTGACTGTCAATTCTTTTAATACGGATAATGAAGGTATCGCAGGAGGTCTGGATTTGAATAGTAACATGTTCTCCCGGTTTGAGATACCACAGATTGTTATCGACGAGCAGTTTTCGCCCTTACTGGGTGTTCAGATGGAATTGCAAAATGGCATATCTATGGATGTTGACTTTAGAAAATCAAGAAATCTCCAGATGAGCTTTGTTACTTTTCAGTTGAGTGAAACTAAAACTTCTGAATATATTTTCGGGCTTGGGTATACGATGCGGGATGTAAATATTGGTTTCCTTACGGGATCTAAAAAGAAAAAAAGCAGCAGTTCAAAAAATAAGAAAACTGCTCCGGGAGCGCGCCCTGCAAAAGAAAAAGGAAGTGATTTGAATATTGAGTTTAGCTTCTCTTTGCGGGACGATATCACGATCAATCACTTGTTGGATCAAGGTGTGGCAGAACCCACACGTGGTTTGCGCCAAATCCAGTTCTCGCCATCCGTAGATTATGATATCAATAAAAAGCTGAACGTCCGTATGTTTTTTGATTACAGCAAGACGACACCAAAAACTTCGGCTTCTTTCCCTATTACCAATACCCGGGGAGGAGTGACCATTACTTTTTCTCTGGACTAAGAGATATTAATAATGTTTGTCTTATCTAAAAAAGCCCGGCGATTCAATTGCCGGGCTTTTTTAGGCTTATTATCCTATTTTTGAGCTGCCTTATTCCTTTTAACAAAGTCAAAAGAGTAGCTGATCTATAGAAAAATCCATGTAGTTTGTCGAAAGATTTAATCCTTTAATGGATTTATAAGTATTTTTCGAAGTCATCTGAATGGG